>DATACQ010000335.1:0-3418 GCA_036258955.1 Binatia bacterium | reverse complement strand
CACTAGTAATCGTCCCTCGCCCCAAGGGCAATCGGATGAGCGTCCCGGACCCGCAGCAGAAAACATCGCTGCGGCGGAACCAAAACCTGCCGCGAAGCCACCGCCCTCACCGCCCTCAGTTGGCGACGAAGGACAGGGTTCTCGCGCTGAGCCTCTGGAAGCGCGGAGCAAGCAGCTGGAAGCGCAAGTCCAAAGAGCGATCCAGATTCGCGCTATAAACGGCGTTGAAGTCTCGGTTGCCAACGGGACGGCGATTCTCGAAGGGCGGGTGGCGAGCGAGCGACAAAAGCGCGCCGCGGAACGAGCGGCTAACAGCGTCAGTGGAGTCCAACGCGTGCGCAACCGGCTCGTCGTTGGTTGAAGCAGGCCGCGCCGCCGTTCAACCCCTTTCGCCTTTCAAGCGCTCCAGTAGTTTAACCTCCGCTTCCAAAGACCAGCGACCGGCCTCCGGCTAGCTGAGAAAGCTGAAGATTGCTGGCTGCCGTGAACGCCTGAATTTGCGATCAGAACTAGCGAGACAAGATCCAAGCTTCGTGTAAACCGGAGACACCTCCGTAATTCAGAAAGGAGGATCAGCATGTCCCAGGGAGCTTACCGAATCGAGAAGGACAGCCTCGGCGAGGTTCGTGTGCCCGCCGACGCTCTCTATCAGGCCCAGACTCAACGAGCCGTTGACAATTTCCCGGTTAGCGGTGTGCGCTTCGGGCGCTCATTCATTCGCGCCCTCGGATTGATCAAGTCAGCCGCTGCAGCGGTGAATGCCGAACTGGGCGTACTGGACCCGGCACTAGCAACGGCGATCGGGCAAGCGGCCGAAGAGGTCACCGCGGGAGAACACGACGATCACTTTCCGGTCGATATTTTTCAAACCGGCTCGGGCACATCTACGAACATGAACGCCAATGAGGTAATCGCCTCCCGCGCCCAACGGATCACCGGACTAGCCATTCACCCCAACGACCATGTAAACGCCTGCCAGTCTTCCAATGATGTGATTCCTTCTGCGATTCATATCGCCGCGCTCATGGAGCTTGAAAAAACGCTGCTACCCTCGCTGCGCCATCTGCGAGATGTGCTGTTGCGCAAAGCGCAGGAAAACGACCACGTACTCAAAACCGGACGCACCCATCTGATGGATGCGATGCCGATACGTCTGAGTCAGCAGATAAGCGGTTGGGCGACCCAAGTCGCCCATTCCATAGAGAGATTGACGGCCAGTGTGGCGCGTCTGAGCCAACTGGCGCTCGGCGGCACGGCCGTGGGCACAGGCATCAACGCTCACCCGGAGTTTGGCGCGCGCGCGGCGGAGCGTATTTCGCTGATGACCGGTCTTGCTTTCGTGGAGAGTACGAATCACTTTGCCGCGCAATCGACGCAAGACACGGCTGTCGAACTGAGTGGCGCGCTAAAAACGACAGCTACCGCGCTAATAAAAATCGCCAACGATTTGCGTTGGATGAACTCGGGACCACAGGCTGGATTAAGTGAGATTGTGCTGCCGCCGCTGCAACCGGGCAGTTCCATCATGCCCGGTAAGATTAATCCCGTGATTCCCGAGGCCGTGATGATGGTCGGCGCGCAGGTGATCGGCAATGATGCTACTATTACGGTGGCAGCAACCCACGGCAACTTTGAACTCATGACGATGCTGCCGGTTATAGCGCACAATCTAACCGAGAGCTTGACCATTCTCGCAAATGCCAGCCGGCTCTTGGCCGACCAGGCAATCGTCGGCTTCACCGTCAATGAAACCCACCTGGCGGATCTGGTAGGGAAAAATCCCATTCTGGTGACGGCTCTCACTCCGATCATCGGCTACGACAAAGCCGCAGAGATTGGCAAGCAGGCGTACAGGGAGGGCCGAAAGATCAGCGAAGTGGCAGCCGAAAAAACTTCGCTGTCGCGCGAAGAGATCGAAAAGTTGCTGAACCCCCGCGAGCTGACCGAGGGCGGCATCAAAGGAGGGGTAAGCAGCGGATAAGATAGTCTCGGGTCTAGAGTCCGGGTCTGGGCTTTGATTCTAACCTGAACTCTGGACGCGAGACACGAGACTCAATGCTCCAAAATAAGGTCGGGCTTCTCCAAGTTCTCGATCACGACTCCGAGAAAGCGGCCTGCTTCAACGCCATCGATCACGCGGTGATCAAACGCCAGGGAGAGCGGCATAATTTTGCGCGCAACGATTTGTCCGTTACGCACGACGGCGCGGTCTTCGATCTTGCCGAGTCCCAGAATGGCTACTTCGGGATGATTGATAATCGGCGTGCCATAGGATGCGCCGACGACTCCATAATTGGTGATCGTAAAAGTACTGCCTCTCAGCTCCGGCAGATCAATTTTTCGCTGCCGCGCTTTTTCGGCCAGTACCGCACCCTCGCGCGCCAGATCGAGAATACTCTTCTTGTCAGCTTCCTTGATCACAAACACAATCAGACCGTCGGTGGTATCCACGGCGATGCCGATGTTGAAGTATTTCTTAAGCACAATCTCGTTCGCTTGCTCGTCGAGGGACGCGTTTAAATAGGGGTGCGCCCTGAGCGCCGCGATCGAGGCCTTAATCAAAAATGGCAGATAAGTCAGTTTCACGCCTTGTGCTTCGGCGCGTTCCCTCTCGCTCGACCGGATCCGTTCCAACTCGGTAATATCAGCGTCTTCCCAGATCGTGACTTCTGCCACGTGCTTCGAAGCTTCGGCCATCCGTTTTGCAATGGTGCGCCGCAAACCGCGCAGCGGCACTTTCTCCACCGGCCCATGCATATCTATGATCGCGCCTGGGCCCCCGCTGGTTTTCGCCGCAGCCCGTTCCACGTCTTCCTTGGTGACCCTGCCTCCCGGTCCCGTGCTTGTCACGTGTGCAAGGTCGACATTGAGTTCTTTGGCGAGCGCGCGCACAGCCGGCGTGGCTAGCACAGGCCGGGCAATCTCAACTTCTTGCTCTTCCCCCAACGAGCCCACGACCGTGCCGGAGTCTTTCCGCGATGCCGCGGCGCCGGGGGTGGTTTCCTCGTCCTCCAGGGTAGTCAGCACCGCGCCGACCTTGATGATTTCCCCCTCTTTGCCATGAAGCTTCTCGACTTTTCCGCTGAATGGTGAGTTGAGGGTAATGACGGCTTTGTCGGTCTCCATTTCGACCAGATCCTGGTCTTCCTTTATCCAGTCGCCTTCCTTAACAAGCCAGCGGACGATCTCTCCTTCGGCAATTCCCTCGCCCACGTCGGGAAACTTAAATTCACGCTGCATTGAGATCCCCCCGGTTAGTTAGCAAAGGGCGAAGCGCTAAGTGCTAGACTTTGCGGATTCGGCTCTTTGCGCGTTGCTCAATTCGCGTTGGTGCGCAAGCGCACCCTACAAATGCAGGCTGATCATAAAGTTCTCAGAGGCGAGGCGCTCTGGATATTTCAGGTCTCCGGTTCCGGTT
>DATACQ010000334.1:0-2426 GCA_036258955.1 Binatia bacterium | reverse complement strand
GCGGTCAAAAACGCCGTCGGCTAAAAGTTTCGGCGCCTCGCCTTTAGGCGCCAGTTGCAATCCTTCAAGGTGATGCAATTCTTTGTAGGCAAAAGGATCGTATGGCTCTGCGATATTAATCTCTTTGCGTGGTTCGCGTATGCCCGCCATTCGATAGGCCATCCATGCGGCCTTCTCGACATACTCCGGGTAGTACAAATCCCGATTGGTCCAGTACGCCGAATCGAGACACCAACCCACCCCCTGAATCCAAATGGGATTCGAAGTCAGGCGGTGCGCCACCTCGCCCGCCGCCAACACAACCGCGGCGGCGCCGTCGCTCGTGGGGCTAACCATCAACCGATGCACCGGCCAAGCCATAATCTCCGAATTGAGCACATCCTCGACCGTAATTTCGGCGCCGAGCTGCGCGGCGGGATGGCCTAAGGCGTTCCGTTTGTTCTTCACCGACACGCGCGCGATTTCTTCGATGGTGATGCCGTGCACTTGCATGTAGCGATTCTGCTCCAGCGCGAAGATCCACAAGAGATTGGGTTTGAGTGGCTGCTCTGCAATCGGGTCGAAAATGGAAATAAACGCCGCCTGAGGGTGGGGCCGGCAACTGGACATCTTCTCTTCGCAAACTACGAGTGCTGTATCGAACAGTCCCGAGGCTACCTGCAACCAGCCCTGAGCGATGGCGTACACCCCGGTGCCGCCGCCTACATAACACCTGAGATATGGTTTCCGCCAACCACCGCAGCCATCAGCGAGATACTCTCCCTTCATGTGCACGCCATCGAAGGCGTCGGGAGCGCTGCCAAGGACCACGCCTTCGATCTGTTCGAGTTTCATCTCGGCTGAGTCCAGCGCAGCTTTGGCAGCGAGCCAGGCGAGTTCCTTGGGTGTTTCCAAGGCCCGGTGCATAAACCGCGTCATACCGGCGCCAACGATAGCTACGGAACGCATGCTCACAGACCAACTCGCATCAGCTTATTTTGCCTCCCGCCTAATTGGCATCACACTCTGCGCGGCGCATCCGATTGGGCGACTTGGATAATGGAGTGTTGGAGTACTCGAGTATTTGAAGGGCCCATCCCTCCATTTCTCCAGTACTCCATTACTCCACTCCCAAAATCACTACCGCGCCGCTGGTTGTCGGAACACCGCGCCACGATTGCGCCAAGCCGACTCTAGCCTTGGCAAGCTGCCGCGGGCCGGCGTCACCGCGCAGCTGTAAAACGACTTCCGCAAGGCGGTAAAGACCGCTCGCTTCCAAAGTGTGACCCATGCCGAGGGATCCACCTGACACATTCACGGGGATGCCATCGGTGCCGCTCAGCCCGCCGACCCTCTCCTCTGCGCGCTCTGCGAGGTCCGACTGGCTATAGATGCCTAAAGCAATCGCGTGTTGCAGCTCTTTATAGGCGTAGGTATCGTCGATTTCGAAAAGATCGATTTCGTTGGCTGGGTCGTTAATGCCGGCTTGGCGATACGCCAACGCCGCGGCACTGCGAACGTATTGAGCCGCGATCCAATCGCGCGATTCAAGCGTAGGACTGTCATTCGCAAATCCAACACCGCGCACCCAGACGGGGCGCGCGCATTGCTTTGCCCTGGTCTCGGTCGCAAGCACTACAACAACGCAGCCATCGGCGCTTCTGGCGATTTCCCCCTCACGCAAGGGGTAAGCCACCCAAGGAGACGCATCCACGTCTTCCGAACGGAGGTTCATCGGATACGCTGCCGCTAGATTCTTGAGCGCATAGCGGCGGTTTTTCGCGGCCACTTGCGCGGAGCGGGACACCGGGATACCTGTTTCATGGAGAAAGCAGTTCATCTCGAGCGCGGCGATGGCGTGCGGATTGAAAGCCAGCGGGCGGTTATAAATCGGATCGAGCGCGTACTCGACAATCGCGTTCGCGTTCTCCATGTTCGAATGCTTGCTGTGCGCCTCCACCACCACGACACTGGCGATGCCGGAGCGCAGCTGCATCACCGCGTCGGCAATCCCATGTAGGCCATCCTGCGTTAGAGTATGCATCGGCTTTTGCACGGCGCCAAGTTGATCAGGCGTATACTCATCGAAAATCGAAACGCCTTCGGTCAGGTCCTCCGCGCAGGTAACGAACGAATCAACGTCGCCCGGTTTTATCGCAGCGTCGGCATACGCCTTCTGCGCGGTCTCGAATGTCAGCTCTTTGAACGAGAGATGAGCCGTGCTCGGCCTTGCCGCGCTCATACCGATACCGACAATAGCGACGCGTTCGTCCATGGGTGAGTAGTTTCTGGTCTCTGGTTTCTACTTTCTGGTTTTCTCTTCAGAGGGATCTGATGTCAAATGCAAATTGCAAATTGCAAAATACGCACGGATCTTCCTAGGCTTTTCTCTTTCATTTTGCATTTTCAGTTTGCAATCTGCATTTTGCACTAACTCTTCTGACTCG
>DATACQ010000333.1:0-3306 GCA_036258955.1 Binatia bacterium | reverse complement strand
CATGCACGCTGACGAAATCTCGCTTTTGCCGACCGTCCTCGAAAATCACCGGAGGGTTGCCATTAAGGTAACGCGAAGCAAAAATCGCTAACACTCCGGTATACGGATTGGAGAGCGATTGGCGGGGGCCATAGACATTGAAGAAGCGCAAAGCAACGGTCGGAATATTATAGGCGCGGCCGATCATCAGGCACATGCGTTCCTGCACGTACTTGGAGAGAGCGTAAACCGATGTGAGCGACGGTGATTTGGTTTCGGGTGTCGCAATAGGCTGTAATGGATTGCCCTCTCCATCCATCGGTTCCCACAATCCGGCGCGGAGCTGCACCATGGAGCGCTCGACCCCGGACGCCACCACCTCCGTCCCTGAACGGTAAAGACCCTCGCCATAGATACTCATGCTAGAAGCGACAACGAGCCGTTCGACGGGTCGTTTAACGAGCGCTTCCAGGAGGACTGCGGTGCCAAGATCATTGTGGCTGGTGTAGTCCTCGATGGCATACATGCTTTGCCCTACGCCTACGGCGGCGGCAAGGTGATATACCGCATCAATGTCCCGGACGGCGCGTTCCGTGGTCGCGGCATCTCGTAAGTCACCCCAGATCGGCTCTACATCCCGGTTTAAATAGTGCGGGCGTTTCGTGCCGTTGGTATGGACCTGCGCTGACAAGCTATCGAGAATGCGCACCCGGTGGCCATGCACCAACAACTCATCAGCGAGGTGGGAACCGATAAATCCGGCGCCCCCCGTGATTAGAATGCGCTGTCCCATAGCCGGCCGAACTTTATCAGGATGAAGGCTGAGCGCGCTGGAGTGGAAGACTTCGTTCCAACTTTTGCACGATGAAGTAAAGCTGAGTTTCGCAGCCGGAATGATTTTGTCTTCCCGACCATAAGCACCTCCTGGTGAAAGTTCGGTGGCAGCAACGAAAGGAACTCACGACGCGAATGGGCAATTGTTATGCCACTCAGCGACAAAACTTCATCACTTAAAAGCCGACTCTGTTTTATCAGGGAAAGTACGTTTTCGAGCTTCGTCGCTGAGGATTGCGGCAGCTACAATTTTTCCCGATATCGAAACAAGGGTGACGAAGAAGTATCGGGGATGGGACAGCCGACCCGCCGGCGTACGCAGCCCCTGTTAAAGAGGCGCGGCTTACTCAGTTCGAGAGCCCGGGGCAAAGCACGGAGGATTGGGTTGGATTGAAACTAGAATAGCCGCGCGCTGGTACTCCTGGTGTTAAGTTTTCGTGCAGACAAGAGGGCGCAGCGGCGCTCAAGATCCCGATCGCGCGCCCTGCACCTGAAGGTTGTTAACAACGTTCCGAACACCATCCACACGGCTGGCCAGCTGCTCTGCGCGGGTTTTCTGTTCGGCGGTTTCGACGACGCCGTTGAGAGAAACTACACCGTTGGTGGTATCAACATCGACCCGGGTGAGGTTCGAAACTTTGTCAGCGACAAGACTGCTCTTCACCGACGCGGTTATCGCCGCATCGTCCACATTGCGGCCGGCGGTTCTTCCGGTCATCGCCTGGCAACCGAACATGGAAAGCACTGCCAATAACAAAGCTGCACTCACTTTCAAAGCCATTTGTCCTCCTGGATTATTTTGCTCTACTGAGCTGAACTGCCTCGGCTCTTGTCCAAACAATGGGCGGCAAAGCACGACGACATCGCCCGGCTAAAGCCCACCATACGCCCACAGAAGAGCGAACACGGTGAGTGGCACGCTTATGCCGGCGCCAATGAGCCAGAGCAGTGCTTCACGCACGAACATTTTACCTACGGAATTGTCTATTCTTTGCACGTCGCATTTTACTGGAACGATCGTGCTCCGGTTGGTGTTGTATGCCGATTTCTGTTACGCAAAAGGCGAGCCAGGAGTCTACGACTGTGAACGCTTCTTCAACGTAGCAGAAACGTGAAAGCGCGCTGTTTTCTTGCTGCCTCGCAGGACACCCGCGCAGCACGGGTGAAAAAAAACTCGAGGGTCGCACAAAGCGGAGGCGCCAAGCGCGAACGTACAGGTCGGGCTTTCTGATGCTAGCTTCTGGGTCTCTGGTGCGGCTTTTGCTGCTTGCACATCTGCTTTGGCTGAGTCGGTAAAATCGCGATCGTTAGGTCAAAAGCTCTCCTATGGCGGAACGAGCAAGCCGCCGCCATTAGCGTTTTTAGCCACTCTTGTTTTCATTTTTGCGCTGCTGTATTGGGCTCAAGCCGTGCTCATTCCGGTGGCCGTCGCGCTGCTGCTTACGTTTTTGCTCACTCCGGTGGTGCAGTGGCTCGAAAGAATGCATCTTGGTAAGCTCCCTGCTGTTATTCTCGCTGTGGTTTTTGCCTCTTGCCTCTTGGCAGTAATGACCTGGATGATCACGGCTCAACTTACCAGACTTGCTGGCGACTTACCGAAGTACGAAGCAAACATCAAGAAAAAAATTGCCGATGTACGCGCCATGGCCCGCGGCGGCACACTCGAACGAGTCCAGCAGAGCGTCGAGGAAATAAAGGAGGAAATCAACAAGAGCGAGCCGGCCAAAAAGAGGCCGTCCCCGCCCGAGGTCGTCGTCAGAGAGAAAGACCCGTCTCTGGGATGGCCGCTGCCGAGCGGGGCCGGAATCCTGCTCGAACGTTTGGCCAGCGCGGGACTTGCCATCGTGCTGCTCATGTTCATGCTCTACCAGCGCGCCGATTTGCGCAATCGTTTGATTCGCTTGATCGGCTACGGTCGCCTGACAGTCACGACCAGAGCGCTCGAGGATGCCGGCGCGCGCATCAGCCGCTACCTGCTTGCGCAGTCGATTGTGAACGCTACATACGGATTCGCGGTGGGTATCGGGCTATTCTTCATCGGCTTACCCTATGCTGCCCTCTGGGGACTACTCGGGGCGTTTTTGCGGTTTATTCCGTACGTTGGCCCTTGGCTCGCGGCTATCATGCCGAGCATCCTGGCATTGGCGGCCATCGAGGGGTGGCTGTGGCCGCTAACGGTGGTCGCTCTTTTCATCGTACTGGAGCTCTTTACCAACATGGTTCTCGAAACATTGCTTTACAGCGACAGCGCCGGAGTCTCTCAGGTAGCCTTGTTGATCGCCATTGCTTTTTGGACATGGTTGTGGGGTCCCATTGGTTTGTTGATGGCGACACCGCTGACGGTTTGCCTCGTGGTGCTCGGCAAGTACGTTCCTCAGTTGGAATTTATCTCTGTTCTGATGAGCGACGAGCCGGTGGCGGAAAGCGATATCATATTTTATCAACGGCTACTTGCCGGTGACAAAGACGAAGCCGCGCAAATCGTGAGAGAGT
>DATACQ010000332.1:0-5140 GCA_036258955.1 Binatia bacterium | reverse complement strand
TGATGAAGGTCCACTGGCCGACGCGCAAGGAGACTTACGCGGCGACTGCGGTGGTGATCGTTGTGGTGGTTTTGATCGCGATTTATCTGGCGCTGGTCGACTTCGGACTAACTAAGTTGATCGAGGCACTCATCGGCTGATTTTCGGCGAGACCTGCCCATGGCAAAGCAATGGTACATTGTGCATACCTTTTCGGGCTACGAACAGAAGGCTAAGGCGGCGCTGGAAGAGCGCATCAAGGCGCTCGGGAAGCAGGAGTTTTTTGGCGAAATCCTCGTGCCGGTGGAAAAGGTGGTAGAGCTTGTCAAAGGCAAAAAGAAGACTTCCTCGAGAAAGTTTTTTCCCGGTTACATCCTCGTACAAATGGAGCTGAATGACGACACCTGGCATGTGGTTAAAGAAACGCCCAAGGTGACGGGCTTTGTCGGCGGGAGCACCAATCCGCCGCCGGTCAGCGATGAAGAAGTCCGAACCATCACCCAGCACATGGAAGAGGGGGCGATCAAGCCTAAACCGCGGGTGCTTTTCTCGGTGGGAGAAAACGTTAAAGTCGTCGATGGCCCATTTGCGGATTTCAACGGCGTGGTCGAAGAGGTTCGTCCCGACAAGGGCAAGCTCCGCGTTCTCATCAGCATATTTGGCCGTGCCACGCCGGTGGAGCTGGAATTCGTTCAGGTCGAGCGCAATTAACGCAGGCGGCACAGCCGCAACTGACGGACATTATCACAGAAGCCGCAAAGACCGCAAAAATTGTAGGAGCGCAACATGCTGCGCCCTCACTAGCGCAAGGCAGGTAAGGCGAAGGATCTCGACTCATGGCGAAGAAAGTAATCGGCGAAGTAAAATTGCAGATTCCCGCGGGGCAGGCGAATCCGAGCCCGCCGGTGGGCCCTGCCTTGGGCCAGCGCGGCGTCAATATCATGGAGTTTTGCAAATCCTTCAACGCGGCAACTCAGGCGCAGCAAGGGATGATTATTCCGGTGATCATCACTGTCTATGCGGACCGCTCGTTTACCTTCGTCACAAAAACGCCGCCGGCTTCGATTCTGCTGAAGAAAGCCGCCGGTCTGGAAAAGGGCTCCACCGCTCCCGGAAAAACTCTGGTCGGAAAAGTAAGCCGTGCTCAGATCCGCCAGATCGCGGAATTAAAACTCAAAGATCTGACGGCTAAAGATTTAGCGGCGGCGGAAAAATCGGTGGAGGGCACGGCGCGCAGTCTCGGGCTCGAAGTCGAGGGATAGGCTAAAACTGTTTCGAGTTTCAACCCGAAACCATTCGAAACCCGAAACCGCGCAAGCGCAGCGAGGGTTTGGCGGGATAAGATCGTATAAAGAAGAGGCGAAAAAAAATGACTGCCAACGGAAAGTCCTACGATCGTGTAAAAGCCAAAGTAGATCGGGAAAAGCGCTATGCTTTGGAAGAGGGACTCAAGCTCGCCAAAGAAACGGCCCGGGCAAAGTTCGACGAAACGGTCGAGATGGCTTTGCGTCTGGGCGTTGATCCCCGACAAGCCGATCAGAACGTGCGCGGTACGGTGAGTTTGCCGCACGGCATGGGAAAAACCGTCCGCGTCCTTGCCTTTGCCAAAGGTGACAAAGAGAAAGAGGCACAAGAGGCCGGCGCTGACTTTGTTGGCAGCGACGAACTGATCAAAAGAATCAGCGAGGGTTGGGTGGACTTCGACAAAGCAGTCGCGACACCGGATATGATGGCGGCGGTTGGACGCATTGGTAAGATTCTTGGACCGCGGGGACTCATGCCCAATCCTAAGACAGGCACCGTGACTCCCGAGATCGGTAAAGCGGTAAAGGAGATCAAAGCCGGTAAACTGGAGTACCGCGTCGATAAGGCAGGAATCATCCATATTCCGGTCGGGAAGGTCTCATTCGGCCCTGAGCAACTCATCGACAATGCGATGGCCGTTCTTCAATCGATTTTGCGGGCGAAACCAGCTTCCGCCAAAGGCAATTATCTACGTGGTGTCACGGTATCGACGACTATGGGGCCAGGTATAAAGCTCGACCTATCCCAGATCAGGTCCATGGCGGCTTGACGGCAATCGCAAATCTTGTTCGGTGGGCGTTCAAAAAAGCTCACAGGACTCAGTTAGGTTCGCGTTTCGGCTTACGGTTTCGAATCAACCCGGAACACGAACCCTCGTAACTCGAAAACCACGCAGCGGAGTATTGAATGGCAGAATTAGCAGAAGCCCGCGCTAGCCACGCCGGTAAAGCCGAGACTGTGGCAGCGGTTGAGGAGCGGCTGAAGGCCGCCAAGATGGCCATTATCACCGAATATCGCGGCCTCAATGTCGGCCAAATGACCCGCCTGCGACGTGAGATTCGGCAGGTGTCGGGAGAATACCAGGTCATCAAAAATACCTTGATCAAACGCGCCCTCCAAGGGACTGTCTACGCCGAGCTGGAGCGGCTGCTCGATGGGCCAAATGGCTGGGTGTTCGCTTACGACGACCCGGTCGTGCTCTCCAAGGCTCTCGTGAAGTTCGCGGACGAGAACGACAAGTTGGCTATCAAGGGCGGCGTGTTTGAAGGGCAGTTCATGGAGCCGGCCCAGGTCAAGGTGCTGTCGCAAATGCCGAGTAAGCCGGAGCTACAGGCGAAGCTCCTAGCCACGATTCAGGCACCGGCGACTCAACTTGTGCGTTTGGTCCAAGAGCCCGGCGCGCGCGTGGTAAGGCTCCTCGAGACGTTGCGCAAAGCGAAAGAGGAATGAGCAACCAGCCTTTCGCATCCGAAATGAAGTATTCTAAAGGGGGATTGTTCTATGCCAGAGGTATCTAAAGAGCAAGTCAAGGACTATATCAAAAACATGACGCTGTTGGATGCAGCGGCGCTCGTCAAAGAGCTTGAGGAGGAGTTGGGGGTGAGCGCAGCGGCGCCGGTGGCGGTTGCCGCTGCGGCGGCGGGACCAGCGGCGGCGGCTGAGGAAAAGACGGAGTTTAATGTTGTTCTCGCGCAACCGGGCGAAAAGAAGATACAGGTCATCAAGGTCGTGCGAGAGCTCACAGGGCTTGGGCTCAAGGAAGCGAAAGATTTGGTTGATGGTGCGCCGAAGAACGTGAAAGAGGGCGTATCCAAGGCGGAAGCCGAGGACATCAAGAAGAAGTTAGAGGAGCAGGGAGCCAAAGTCGAGATCAAGTAGTCCCGGTCGCGGCGATTCTATGACGTGTTTGAAGACTCGTTGCGTCCAGGTTGCCTCAATACCTTACATTGTACGCTTTAGCTGCCACCGTGCGCTCCGCGCTAGGGGGCGCTGAAAGCGCACGGTATCTTTTCGTCTTTTGATTAGAACAAGGAGATCGCATGGCTTTTCAAGTAGCCAATAATTTAAGATTTCGTCGCAGTTTTGGGAGTATTCGCAAGATCATTGATCTCCCGTATTTGATTGAAATCCAGAAAAACTCGTATGACTTGTTCTTGCAGAAAGGCGTGCCGCCCGCGGAGCGGCAGAATATTGGCCTGCAAGAAGTTTTCAAGTCGGTTTTCCCGATCAAGGACTTCAACGATACGGCTTCGTTGGAGTTCGTAAACTACACCTTGGGGGAACCCAAGTACGACGTCGACGAGTGCCACCAGCGCGGCATGACGTTTGCCGCGCCTTTAAAGGTAACCGTACAGCTGGTGCTATGGGATGTGGACAGCCAAAGCGGGGCTCGCAGCATCAAGAACGTGAAGGAGCAGGAGGTTTATTTCGGCGAGATGCCGCTCATGACCAAGAACGGCACGTTCATGGTCAATGGTACGGAGCGGGTAATTGTCAGCCAGCTACATCGGTCGCCCGGCGTGTTCTTCGAGCATGATAAGGGTAAGACCCACGCTAGCGGCAAGCTATTATATTCGGCCCGGCTGATTCCATATCGCGGCTCATGGGTGGACTTGGAGTTCGACCCGCGCGATATATTGTATGTTCGCATCGATCGTCGCCGCAAATTCCACGCTACCGTGCTGCTGCGCGCCCTCGGCATGAGCACGGAAGATTTGCTCAATTACTACTACAAGACCGACACCATTGTGCTCGATGGGCGCAAGCCTGGATTGGCTTTCAATCCCAACCATTTACTAGGAGCCGTGGTGGGTTCCGACGTGCGCGATCCGAAAAGCAACGACATTATTGTTAAACAAGGGAGAAAGTTTACCCGGCCGGTTTTGCGCCAGATGGAAGCGGCGCGTATCAAACAGGTGCCGATCGAATGGGAAGACATCATCGGCAGAGTGGCCGCCCACGATATTGTCGCACCGCAAACCAAAGAAGTGCTGGTTGAGTCCAACCAGGAAATCAGCCGTGAGAAACTGGAACTCATGCGCGACAAAGGGATTCCCCAGATCGAAGTGCTGTTCATCGAGGAATCCACGGTGGGGCCGTATCTGCGGAACACTTTGTTGCAGGACCGTATCAAGTCTCCCCAGGATGCAATTTTAGAAATCTACCGGCGGCTGCGGCCAGGCGACCCTCCGACTGTGGACTCCGCGACCAACTTTTTCAACAACTTGTTTTTCAATCCCGACCGCTACGATCTTTCGAAGGTCGGCCGTCTCAAATTGAACCACCGTCTCAAGCTCAATGTGCCATTGGAGCAAGGCACTCTGCGGAAGGAAGACATTCTCGAAGTGGTTCGCTACCTGATGGAGCTCAAGAACGGCAACGGCTCGGTGGACGATATCGATCATCTGGGGAATCGCCGGGTCCGCGCCGTCGGAGAATTGGTGGAAAACCATTTCCGCGTAGGCCTCGTGCGCATGGAGCGTGCCATCAAGGAAAAGATGAGCCTGCAAGATATCGAAACCTTGATGCCGCAGGAGCTCATCAACTACAAGCCGGTATCCGCCGCTTTGAAAGAATTTTTTGGCTCGAGCCAATTGTCGCAGTTCATGGATCAGACCAATCCGCTTTCGGAAATTACTCATAAGCGGCGGTTATCCGCATTGGGGCCGGGTGGTTTGACCCGCGAGCGCGCAGGGTTCGAGGTCCGCGACGTGCACCCGACGCACTACGGACGCATCTGCCCGATCGAGACGCCTGAAGGTCCGAACATCGGATTGATCTCGTCGCTGTCGTGCTACGCCCGCATAAACGAATTCGGGTTCATCGAGTCCCCCTACCGCAAAGTGAAGGACGGGCG
>DATACQ010000331.1:0-3479 GCA_036258955.1 Binatia bacterium | reverse complement strand
GACGCCCTGATCGCGGGCGAGATCGACGTTTATGTGGAGTATACCGGCACGGCCCTGCTCGCCATTCTAAGAGGCAAGCCGTTAAAAGACCCCGGAGAGGTTTATCGTCACGTCAAGGAAGAGTACGCCAGACGTTTCAATCTTGAATGGGCCGCCCCGCTCGGCTTCAACAATACCTTCGCTATCTTAGTACGCCGAGCCGATGCGGAAAAATTCAATTTGAAAACCATGAGCGATCTGGCCGGTTTGGCACCGCGGTGGCGCGCCGGCTTCGGGCAGGATTTCATGTCACGGCCCGATGGCTACCCGGGGTTTTCCAAGACTTACGGCTTGCGTTTCGCCGACATCCGCGAGATGGACCTGTCGCTCACCTACCGCGCTTTGGCCGAAGGGCAGGTCGATGTGATAGCAGGAAATTCTACGGACGGGTTGATCTCGCGTTACAGATTGTATCAGCTGCGAGATGACCGAAGCTATTTCCCGCCCTATGACGCCGTTCCTGTGGCGCGTCAAGCGCTCTTAGAAAACGCCGCTGTGAGTGAAGCGCTGCAGGGGCTGGGCGGCATTCTGTCGGTCGAGGAGATGCGCAAGCTTAACTTCTCCGTCGATGGAGAAAAGCTCAGGCCCTATGACGTGGCGCGTGAATTCTTGATGCAAAAGGGCGTCGTGAAATGAGAAGCTGTTCACGATCAGTCCTATATCGGCGAATCGCGCAGAGAGCACGAGCGCTTTGAATAGTGCGGTCTAGAAACCTAGGAGAAAACGTTCCGGCTACCCCGCGTCGTCGGGTGGTGTGGGGAGCCCGAAAAAAAACCACGCCATGAGAATGATCACGCCGGTGAACTCCGGCAGTGAAGCTGAGACTTCCATCAATGCGCCCGCGAGAATGCCACCCATGGACGAACCGGCAAAGCCGGCGAACGTGTAGATAGCGCTGGCGCTGCCGCGACCGCTCGCGGGAACCCGCTTGCTGAGAAATGCCGCCAGCAGCGGTTGATAGAGACTGTAGCCGAGAAAGAATGCGGCGCCGCTCAGGTAAAGCAGAAAATCGTATTGCGCGCCAAGCCAGTAGGTTGTGTATCCCGCAGCGGCGCTGAACCAACCAAGCAACAGAGGAGCGCGAAACCGACCTCGTCTCTCCACCCAACGAATGTAAGGAAAGACCAGGATAACACTCGGTGAAAAGATAATCAGATACACTTGCCAAAGCGCGCTTTTGTCGAGGCCGAGATTGTTCCAACTCAATGGATACGTGAAAAAAAACAAGTTCAGAGCCATGGAAAGCGCAAAAGCAGCGAGGAAAATTGACCGCAGCCCGCCATCGCGAAACAGCGGCGCGATTGCCATGGCGCCTCCTTTTTTTTCATGTGGGCTACTCCCCGGAAACGCCGCGGCGGCAAGGAGCAGCGCGAGCAGTGCGAGGCCTGCGAGCAGGTAAAACAAGCCCTCCAGGCCGATGCGTGCCGCCAGGAGCGGACCGGCCAAAATACCAATCACAAATGCGGCGCCGATTGCAATCCCGGTAATAGTGTAGGCCTGGGTGCGCACCGTCGGCCGCGTGACATCCGCCAAAGCAGCCAACGCGACGGAGCTCACGGCACCAGCGCCCTGAATGACGCGCGCTATGATCAGCTGAAAAATGTCTTCGGCAAGACCGCAAGCGACGCTGCCAACTGCGAAGATCGCGAGACCCGCCAGCAAAACCGGTCTCCGCCCCCAGCGGTCGCTGGCCCAACCGAGCGGGAGCTGCATTACGCTCTGGATCAACGCGTAAACCCCAAAAGCGACGCCGGCCAACGCTGCGCTGGCTCCGGGATATTGAACCGCATATACGCTGAACACCGGCAACATCAAAAAAATGCCTAGGAGGCGCAGAGCGGAAATCAGACTGACAACGATAACCGGCCCGGTTTCCGTGCGCGATAAGGAATGCTCTGTGTCAGCCAAGATGGTGGATGAACTCCGGTGTTCTCGCGGTAACTGGCAGTAACAAAGCCTTTTTGCTTTGTACCTTGGGGATAGCCCGCCCGGAAGGCGTCAAAGAAGGCTCTAAGCACACGAATTTGACGCTGCCGTAAACAGATTCCGTACAATGTACACGCTTGGACGAAAATGAAAAGTGCCGCGGCGGCCAATGGCGCCAATTACAGCCGTGGATTATGGCTTACGCTGGGCGGGTAGGTCGATGCCGGCCGCTTCTAATGCTTTGATGAGACGGCGCCGATACTCCCGCCCGACGGCGTCCTGCTTTGCGGGTAAGGTTTTGAATCGGGCGCGGATGATGATGCCCGTATCTGTAAACGCCTCGACGCCGAACATTTCCAGCGGGTTGAGCATCAGCGAGCCGTACTTCGGCTCCCCGCGAAGCTCCTCGGCTACGTTCCGCATTATTTCGATGACCCGATCGCTGTCTTCTTTGAACGAGATCGTGACATCGATCACATAAGCAGACCAATCTTTCGACATATTAGCGAGCGTATTGATTGTCCCGTTAGGGAAGATATAAACCGTGCCGGAAACGTCGCGTAGAATGATGGTTCTGAAGGTGATCGCCTCGACCATTCCACTGGTGCCGTTAATGACGGCGGCATCGCCAATGCGTAGATGATTTTCCAAAATGAGAAAGAAACCCGTGACGAGATCACGCACCAGGTGTTGCGCCCCAAAGCCGACGGCCAGACCGACGATACCCGCGCCCGCCAGAATGGGCCCGAGATCGACGCCGATTTGCCCCAGGGCGAGCAAGACTGCCATGAACCAGATGATTCCGAAGCTGATGGTCCACACGACTCCCGTTAACGTGCGGATTCTCTTACTAGCCGAATCCAACGAATTATCGCTCGCTGCGGCCGCGCGGATGAGCAGTAACTCCAACCGTTCGATCCCAGCGCGAAGGAATTTTGCCGCGACGTAGGCCGCTGCCAGAATCAAGACGATTCTGAGCAAAGCCTGCGAGGAATTGAGCGCGATTTCCATTAGCCCTGCCATGAACGATTCCCAGGCGTCGGGTGACATCTAACCTTCCTCCATCGTGTTCGCTGCCATCAGACGAAAATTTCTATTCGTGAGTATGTCGCAGAAATCGCTTGAAGAAGCCAGCTTGTATCCAACGCAGGGAGGGAGAAGGAGAAAATACGGCGAGTACACGCTATGCGTTGCCCTAATCTTGTACTCCCGTGTCTGCTCTCGAGGTGGCGGGGGCTACACTCACCTGCAGTTTTAGAGGTAGAGGAGTGCGGGCTAAAACTTTTGGGAGTTGAGCAAGAGCGAGGAAGTGTTCGCTAACCAGGGGTCGTTTTCGATCAATCGCGCAAAATTTGTGTGAACGGTTTGGCTGATCAAATCGGCCGTTGAGTTTCTCAGCTTCGCCAGGCTGTCGACAACGTTTCTGATCTCTTTGGGCATGCCCAAAGCGCCACTCAACCATTTCAGTCCGCCCGGATTATCCGTTTCGGTGAGCAGCAAGGCCTCGGGAATTC
>DATACQ010000330.1:0-11084 GCA_036258955.1 Binatia bacterium | reverse complement strand
GTAGGCGAAACCATGGTGGTTGCCATTGCCGCGGGGCAGCAGCCAAATCTCACCTTCAACCCTATGGAGGGTGCGGCGACGATCACAGCTTATATCGTGCAGGTGAGCCTGGGCGATCTACCTCACGGCACGATCGCCTATCAGAGCATCTTCGCGGCCGGGCTGACGTTGATGGTCATGACTCTTGTCTTTAACGTTGCCGGATATTACCTGCGCAGAAGATTCAGGGAGATTTACTAAATGAGCGACTTGGAGCGAAGATTAGCGCGGCGCAAGAGATTCGACGCGTCGTTCGCTATACTCGGCCTGCTTTGCACGCTAATTGGGCTCATCACTCTGGCAGCGTTGATGATCGACCTGGCTCTGGACGGCACGGCGCGCCTCAGCTGGGACTTTTTCATGTCCTACCCGTCGCGATTCCCCGAACGGGCCGGGATTCTTTCTGCTTGGGTAGGCACCACGCTCGTGATGTCGGTAACGGCAGTCACCGCCGTCCCTATGGGAGTGGCGGCAGGCATTTACTTGGAAGAATACGCGCCTAGGAACTGGCTGACCGCGCTCATAGAGATCAACATCGCCAATTTGGCGGGTGTGCCGTCCATAGTTTACGGGTTGATGGCGCTCGGGCTCTTCGTCTACCAGTTCCGGCTGGGGCAAAGCATCCTTTCCGCGGGTTTAACCCTCGCGTTGCTAATCCTTCCCATCGTAATTGTCGCCACCCGCGAAGCGATCCGCGCTGTGCCCGGAAGCATGCGTGAAGCCGCCCTTGCCCTTGGCGCTACCAAGTGGCAAACGACACGCGACCACGTGCTTCCTTACTCCCTCGGAGGTATCCTGACGGGCATGATCATTGCTCTGTCGCGGGCCATCGGCGAAACCGCGCCGTTGATCACTATCGGGGCCCTTACGTTCATCGCGTTTGTCCCCGACCCGCCGATCACGACGGAGTTTCCGTTTGTTTCCCTGGAGTGGCTCAAGTCCGGCTTTACAGTGATTCCTATACAGATGTTCAATTGGGTATCCCGGCCGCAACAGGCCTTCCATTTGAACGCGGCGGCCGCCGGGTTGATTCTGATGTTCATGACGCTGGTCATGAACGGTATCGCGATTTACTTTCGCTACCGCTTCCGTAAACGGATCAAATGGTAGGCGAACTAGCGCGGAAGAAAAGCGCTCGTTACGGAGGTAAGATGAACTTCCAAACGGTGGCGCCCAACGAGGTGGCGGCAATGGCTAAGTTCACGATGAGAGACGAACCTTCACACGGCCAGCACGCGTCCGAAGCAAAGCATATTATCAGCGTTCACGACCTCGATTTTTATTACGGCGACAAGCGCGCGCTGAAATCGATCAACGTGGAAATTACCGAAAAGAGAGCCACTGCCTTCATCGGGCCATCTGGCTGCGGCAAGACGACCTTGCTCCGCTGCCTCAACAGAATGAATGATCTAGTGCTCAACACCCGTGTGACCGGCAGCATCACGCTCTCCGGGAAAAACATCTATGATCCTTCCACTGATGTGATCCACCTGCGCCGGCGAGTGGGCATGATCTTTCAGAAGTGGAATCCTTTCCCAAAAAGCATATATGAAAACGTTGTCTATGGATTGCGCATCGTCGGCGTCAATAACCGGCGCGCTCTGGAAGAGGTCGTGGAAAAGAACTTGCGCCGAGCGGCCCTATGGGATGAAGTAAAGGACAACCTGCACAAGAGCGCCGCCGAGCTATCGGGCGGGCAGCAGCAGAGGCTGTGCATCGCCAGGGCGTTGGCGGTGGAACCCGAGGTGCTGCTAATGGATGAGCCTTGCTCGGCGCTCGACCCCATTTCCACCGCGAAAATTGAAGAGTTGATCCACGAGCTAAAAGAGACATTCACCATTGTCATCGTCACCCATAACATGCAGCAAGCGGCACGGGTCTCCGACTATACGGCTTTTTTCTACCTCGGCGAGCTAATCGAATTTGGCGACACGGGAACCCTCTTCACCGCTCCGGTCAAGCGCCAGACCGAAGACTATATCACTGGACGTTTCGGATGATCGAGGGAGACATGCCGGCCGAACACACGGATAAACGATACGAGGAAGAGCTGAAGAAGCTCCGAGAGCAAATCCTCTATATGGGTGGCATGGTCGAAGACCAGATTCAAAAAGCCATCAAATCACTGGTGGACCGGGACTCGAACCTCGCCGAGCTAATCATCGAACGGGATCACGAAGTGAACCGGCTTGATGTTGATATCGACGAGCTGTGCATCAAGCTGCTGGCGCTGCACCAACCCGCAGGGCGCGATCTCCGGTTTATCACCACGGGGTTGAAAATAACCACAGATCTTGAGCGCATCGGCGACATGGCCGTAAACGTCTGTGAACGGGCCCTGGAACTTAACCAGGAAGCTCAGCTTAAGCCCTATATCGATATCCCGCGCATGGCGCGTATTGCGCAACGGATGATTCGTGAGAGCCTGGATGCCTTTGTGCGCGAGGACACCGAGCTGGCGTTGAAAGTTTGCAAAAATGATGAGGAGGTTGATCAACTGAACAGCCAGATTTTTCGTGAAGTAATCACTTTTATGATCGAAGACCCGCACACGATCAACCGGGCGATGAAAATCAGCTCGATCTCCAAATACCTCGAACGGATTGCCGATCACGCGACAAATATCGCCGAGATGGTAATCTTCATGGTAAAAGGCAAAAGCATTCGGCATCTGAAGCAACTTCCCCCCACCATCTAATTTCCATGGCCAGCCCCACAATTCTCGTTGTCGAAGACGAACCCGATATCCGCAAGCTGGTCCAATACAATCTCGTCCAGGAGCGCTACAGAGTTCTCGAAGCCGAAGACGGCGAACAGGCCCTCAAGCTACTCCAGCGCTCCAAACCCAACCTAGTCATTCTCGATCTCATGCTGCCGGGAATATCCGGCTTGGAGCTATGTAGATTGTTGCGCGATCGTCAGGATACCTCCCAGGTGCCCATCCTGATGCTGACTGCCAAGGCGGGTGAGACTGATAAAGTCGTTGGCTTGGAGATTGGCGCCGATGACTATCTGGCGAAACCGTTTAGCCCACGGGAAATGGTAGCGCGGGTTCGGGCAATTCTCCGTCGGACCGAGGCCGCTTCCGTAAACCAGAGCCCAAGCAGTTACCAGAAAGGGCCGCTGCGGATCGATTTTAACACTTACGAAGTCTTTGTGCGTGACAAAAACACCAAGCTGACTTTGAAAGAATTTGAGTTGTTGCGCCTTCTGACTCAGAATCCCAACCGTGTTTTAAGCCGCGATCAATTGCTCGATCGAGTTTGGGGCGGCGACACCTTTGTCACCCCGCGTACCGTCGATGTGCATATTCGACGCCTGCGCCAGGCGATCGAACCGGATGACCGCCATCCGAGATGGATACTGACGTTGCGCGGAGTCGGATATAAATTTGATGAAAAGGCTCTTGAGC
Organism: Binatia bacterium; assembly: GCA_036258955.1. GTDB lineage: Bacteria > Desulfobacterota > Binatia > UBA9968 > UBA9968 > DATACQ01. Next base: position 7,633 of record DATACQ010000330.1, on the reverse strand, counting down.
AATAGCCTAGCTGTCAAGTTCTTCCTCAGTTTTCTAGCGATCGTTGGCCTCCTTTCATTAATTTTCTACCTCTACGCCATCGACATAGTACAGGACCTTTACGTTCGCTCGTTAAGCGCGAGCATGGAGCGCGAGGCCCGGGTCATTGTGGCAAACCTTTCCCCAGATCTCGAAGGAGCTGCACTAGATGGCATCCTCCGCAGATTTGCTGACGAACTAGAAACGCGAATCACGCTCATCGCGCCTGATGGGCGGGTTCTCGGAGATTCGGCGGAAGCATCCCGCGCGATGGAGAACCACTCGAGTCGCCCCGAAGTCGTTGAAGCGATCGCGAAGGGCACCGGTTCCTCGATCCGTTACAGCACAACGATGGGGTACAACCTTCTCTACCGGGCTGTAGCACACGAGAATGCCCCAGACGGGAGAATTGTCCGGCTTGCTTATCCGCTAGCGGAAATCGAAAAAATCACAAATGCCATCGGGACCGCTTTATTGGTGGGGATTGTCGTTGCGGCTGGCGTAGGGTTGGTGGTTGCCTATGCTTTCAGTTACCGCTTGAACCGGCGCATCGCCCGTCTGGTCGAATTTTCCCATCGCGTCGCAGCCGGAGCCTTTCCGCAGGATTTCTTTTCGGAAAAACGCCGGGACGAGATCAACATTCTTGAAACTCACCTTAACGAAATGAGCCGCAAACTAGGCAGCGATATTGAACAGATAGTCATTGAAAAGGAGAAACTGAACTCGATATTGCACTGCATGATCGAAGGCGTTTTGGTGGTTGACACGAAAGGACGAGTGGTGACGATCAATGAACAGGCGAAAAAAATGTTCGGCGTCTCTGCGGATCGGGATTTCCAAGGCGCATCGATAGCAGAGCTGTCACGCCATCCTGAAATGCTTGCGATCATCCAGGCGGTCCTTGAGGTCGCCACAGCTAAACGGGGGTATTCCAGAGAGATTGAGCTTGATGAAGGTCGGTGGTTTCGCGTGAACGCCGTAAGTTTGACCGATGGCAAGCCGGAAGCGAGCGGCTCTATTCTCGTGTTCCATGACATCAGCGAGATCAAGCGGCTCGAAACGGTACGCTCCGACTTTGTCGCCAATGTCTCCCATGAGCTGCGCACTCCCCTCACTGCCATTCGCGGCTACGTCGAAACATTGCTGCGGACGCCACCGAAAGATCCAGCGGAGATAGGTCAATTTCTCGGCATTGTCGAGCGCAACACAATCCGACTTAGCCGCCTCACGGAGGACCTTTTAACCTTGTCCGATCTGGAAGCGGGAAAACTGCCGTTGGTGCGGCGCCCTGTCGAGGTGCCCGAGCTGGCGCAGCGAGTCTTCGAGGTCTTCTTCGATCACGCCGAAAAGAAAGGGCTTCACCTCGTTAAAGAGATAGCGCCGGGGTTACCGTCGTTGCTGGGCGACTTTGATCGCCTTCAACAACTGTTCATGAATCTCGTCGATAACGCCGTCAAGTATACGCCCAGCAATGGCACTGTCACGTTTAGAGCCGTCAAAGCCGCGGATACCGGGTCGCAGATCGATATTTCAATTGCGGATACCGGGGCCGGTATTCCGGAAAAAGACATTCCGCGCTTGACGGAAAGATTTTACCGGGTCGATAAGGCGCGCTCGCGCGAGTTGGGCGGCACCGGTTTGGGTCTCGCGATTGTCAAGCATATCGTTCAGGCACACAACGGCCGCTTGAAGATCGACAGCGTACTGCAAAAGGGAACCACCGTGCACGTTTACTTACCGGCGGTCGATTCCGATCAACTGCAAGAAACGCGGCTGATCTCGTAAATTAGTTGCAGCGATTCTATCAAGCTGTTATGTAGGGTGAGATCTGCTGGGCACGGAAGGTGCGGGAGTTATGTTCAATTTTTCTCCACACCGGGAGAAGTTTTTTGATCTTTTCAAACAGTCCGCCGAAAACGCCTTGGCGGGGGCCCGAGCGCTCAAGGAGATGCTCACCCGTTACGAGAACCCCCAGGAGTCATGGAAGAAGCTTAAGGATTTGGAACATGAGGGCGACCGGCTCACCCATCGCACCATCCGCAGCTTAAACCAGACTTTTCTCACGCCCATCGACGCAGAGGACATTCACGCGCTCACCACGGCGTTGGATAACGTTATGGACGCCATTGAAGCTAGCGCCTCACGCATGGTTTTGTTTAAGATCGAAAACCCGACCAGCGAAGCGGTGGAGCTGGCTGAAATCATCGTGACCGCGGCGGAACAGCTCGTCAAAGCCGTATCGCACATGCCGCGGCTCGACGATATCGACGAATACTGTATCGAAATCAACCGCCTGGAAAACTCCGCGGACGACATCTACCGCAAAGCCATCGGCAATCTGTTCGGCGACAATCACCCGCCAATGGATGTCATCAAATGGCTCGATATTTATGAGAACCTCGAATCCGCCACCGACCGATGCGAGGACGTCGCGAACATTCTCGAAAGCATCGGCCTGAAAAACTCCTGACTCCCAATCCTCTCCATGTTCGATGGCAACCTGCTTCTATTTCTAGTTTTGGGACTAATTCTGGCCGCTGAATTCGTCAACGGCTGGACCGATTCACCGAACGCGATAGCGACGGTCGTTTCCACTCGCGTGCTCTCGCCCTATCAGGCCCTTATCATGGCGACGGTTCTCAACGCCCTGGGCGCGATGTCCGGCACCGCCGTGGCGGCGACCATAGGGCAGGATATCGTCAGGCCCGATACGATCAATATGTTGACCGTAGGTGCAGCGATGGTAGGGATCATTCTCTGGAGCACAGTAGCCTGGTATTACGGAATGCCTACCAGCGAGAGCCATGCTCTGATTGCTGGCCTCACCGGCGCGGCTCTCGCCACCTCCGGACCAGAGAGCTTGGTCGCAACCGGCTGGACGAAAGTACTCATCGGCCTCCTGTTTTCCACATTCCTCGGATTTCTTGGCGGTCTGCTCTTGATGGCCCTGCTGTACCGAATTCTCGCTCATCGCAGGCCCGGGACGGTGCGCAAACTGTTCGGCAGACTTCAGATCCTCTCGGCCGCGTTCATGGCGTTCAGCCACGGCTCCAACGACGGCCAGAAATTTATTGGCGTCTTTACCTTGTCACTGCTGTTGGGCGGAGTCATCCCGGAATTCAAAGTGCCACTCTGGGTAATCGCTCTCTGCGCCGTGACCATGGGCGTTGGCACCGCGGTTGGGGGCTGGCGTATCGTCAAAACCATGGGGCTCAAACTGACAAAGCTAGAACCCGTGCATGGTTTCGCGGCCGAAACTGCGGCCGCACTCACGATCGAGCTGGCCACTCGCCTCGGCATTCCCCTGAGCACAACTCACACGATCAATACGAGTATCATCGGCGTCGGTGCAACCCGGCGTTTATCTGCGGTAAGATGGGGCGTTACCTTCGAGATTGTGACCGCATGGATTCTCACGTTTCCAATCTGCGGCGCAATCGGCTGGCTCGCAACCAAGCTCTTTATGACGTTGGCCTAGTTACAGAGCGCGTGAGTAGACGGCTATGGATGAGAAGACTTCTTGTAGTCCTGGATTCTTATGTTGTGCTTTTTAAGCAAATCGTAGAAATCCGCCCGATGTTTCTCCGCAATTTCCGAGGCCTTCGCAACGCTACCGCCGCAGAATTCGAGGAGACGGATCAAATATCCCCTTTCAAACTCCGCTCTGGCTTGCTTGATGGGCTTTAAAGGCACCTCATCAGAGCGGCTTTCGGGCGGATGATCCTGCGCGATGACACCGATCGGGATTGCTGCCTCGAGAATCAAATCCTCAGTGATGACATTTTGTTGAGTCATGGTCGCGGCATACTCCAGCGTGTTCTCCAATTCCCGCACGTTTCCCGGCCAGTCATGAACCATCAGCTTCCGCATCGCCTGAGGTGTTAGACCTTGAACCTCTTTTTTCATCTGGCGGCAGATCTTTTTCAGAAAATAGTCCGCCAGATGTGGAATATCTTCCTTACGTTCGCGCAATGGCGGAAGGCGAATCGGAATCACGTGTATGCGGTAGAAAAGATCTTCACGGAACAGGCCTTTCTTTACCTCTTCCCGTAAGTCCTTCTTGGTAGCGACAATCACTCGCACATCCACGCTGACCGGTTTATCACTGCCGATCGGATAGAACTGCCGCTCTTCCAATGCGCGCAGGAGCTTGGCCTGGATGGAAAGCGGCATATCGCCAATTTCATCCAAAAAAATCGTTCCGTGATTTGCCTGGCTGAACAATCCCTTCGTGCTGCGAACCGCGCCGGTGAAAGCGCCCTTTTCGTGGCCGAACAGCTCGCTCTCCAGCAGAGTCTCCGGTATCGCCGCGCAATTGATGGCAATGAACGGCTTATCTTTCCTTGCGCTTGCAAGATGAAGGGCCTTGGCGATGACTTCCTTCCCAGTGCCGCTCTCGCCGTGTACATAGACGGTCGAGTCCGTTTGGGCGATACGCGACACCCCTTCAAGCAGTCGCTGCATTTTTTCGCTTTTGGCGACGATGTTGGCGAATTCGTACTTTTCCTTCACAAACTCGCGCAGTCTCTGGACCTCGCAGCTCAGTCTTTGGTTTTCCAGCGCGCGCGCGATTTGCAGAAGCAAGTCGCGCGAGTTGAGTGGCTTGGTCAAATAACTGTAAGCGCCCTTCTTCATGGCTTCGACGGCAGTTTCGATACTGCCGAAACCGGTCAGAATGATAACCGGCATATCCGGCCTGATGAAATGCAACTGCTCCATCAAAGACATGCCATCCGCTCCGGCCAACTTGAGGTCAATGATAGCGAGATCAAAGACTTCGCTTTTCGCCAGCGCAATCGCGTCTCCTTCTTTGAGGGCGGTCGATACCGCATAGTTCGCTCCTTCCAGCTTGACCCGCGCCAATTCAAGAAGGTTCCGGTCGTCGTCGACCACCAAAATCTTTCCCGGAGTAATTTTCTCGGTCCAGTCGGTCTCTTCTTTTATTTGAGCTTCCGGCATAGCCATCCCGTTCAACATCCGTTGCATTTCTCAGCTGTCCGAGGACGGATGATCGACAAGCTGTATAACATGCGCCTGGATTTGAAGTCCATATGGCTTGAGGAACTCGGCCGAGCGGCCGAGCTGACGGTGAGGCATTTCTGCCCGAGGCCGTAACTAAGGCAAGCAATTGGATATTGGGCGACCTTTCCCGTTGTCCGCCATGGTTCGCCGATACTGACGCACCTGCCGCGCTATTCAGCACGGGCGCCATTTCAGACTGACAGTGGATCAGCCGGGCTGCTGCTGCAGCGCTTCCAGGGAAACGACTGAGGTGGTGAGCGTCAGCGCTGTCTAGCGCCGACCACGACCAAAACAAGGCCGCTCGCGAGCGCCAGTCCGCCTAGGATCGGCGGTAACGGAATGGTTCTTTCCCTCTCGACTTTTGCTTCGAGAGGACCGAGCTTCGCAACTTGCTCTTGTGTGGTATAGGTAATCCCCTTGTACGCGAGCGCCACCAGCCCTAGGACGATCAAGAGTATACCGAAGAGTATTACCGGTTTCATGTTGTTCCTCATTCGCGCCGGCTCGGCGGGCGACGCTCCTAAAGCGGCACGACCAAGCGGCCGCCCGCCCACTAATAACGGCGCGAGATGTGTAAACGTCGGTTGTCTGTGGGACAATCTACGCTGCTTAACCTACCCTGAGACTCTCAAAATCAGCGCCGATAGGCTCGCCGTTAATAAATGATTGAGCCTGATTCGATTTGCTTCTTACGCTCCTCGTATTCGCGGCGCGAGATGCGTTCCGATTTTAGATCTTCCTCTAGCCTGTCCATCTGACGTTTGGCATTGAACTCGTAAGCTGCGCCGGTGGCGAGCGAGCCCGCGGCGGCACCTCCGAGAAACGCGCATCCTGACTGAGCCAGCCCCAAAACTATTAGTAAACTCCCCAGCATCAGAGCTTTCATCGCTACCCTCCTTAGACCTCGATCATAGGGCAGCTGAGCAATGCGCGTACCAAGCTTCAGAAGGCGAAAGCTTTGGATTTCTAAGGAAACCACGCGCAGCCATCCGTTGGAAGCGAAACCTGAAGGAATTTCACCTATTGAACGACTACAGGGCCAGTGCCCATCAAGGCAGCCGTAAGCGCGGCTAGACCCCGCGTCTCAACGGCAGATGGATAAAGACCCTCGTGCCCTCCCCCGGCCTGCTCTTCACCTCGATGCTCCCCCCGTGGGCCTTTACGATCCGATCACAGATCGGCAACCCGAGACCCAGGCCTCTGCGCTTCTTGGCACTAAAAAAAGGTTGGAAGATCTTACCTAAACTCTGGCGGTCGATGCCGAAGCCGGTATCCGCCACCACGATGCTCAAGGTATCAGTTCGTTCGAGTTTAACGGCTACCGACAGAATCCCGCCTGGGCTCATCGCATCGAGGGAGTTGGAGCAGAGATTGACCAGCACCTGCTGCAAGAGCTGCGGGTCTGCATCTAGCATCGGCAGCACCGCGTCCGTATCGTCTCGAGCTTCGATTTGGTCATGCTGAAGGCGCCTGGCCAGAAGGTCGAACGTTTTCGCAATGACCTCTTTTACGTCGGTCGAGGCGAATTCCGGGGTACGCGGGCGGGCGAATTCCATTAGATCCCGTACCACCATTTCGCAGCGCGTCGCTTCTTCATTGATGATTTGCAATGTTCGATAGCTGGGATCCGATGGATCGATATCATTCAAGCGTTCTTGAGCAAAGCCGAGGATGATTCCCAACGGGTTGTTGAGCTCATGGGCCATGGAGGCTGTCAGCTCGCGCAGCGGGACGAGATGTCCTGAAGCTAACAGCTGGCGTTCCACGTCAACGCCATGTTTCCGCAACTTCTCTTCACTTTGACTCATCAATTGGGCCTGATGTTGCACGAGCGCTTCTTTCTCCTGCAATGCAGCTTCAAGTTGACGAACCTGAGCCGCATACTGCGCGATCAGCAACCACCAACTCGTATCCATCGCTCCTTCGTTGGGAGTGTTCGAGGACGCCGGCATCAGCAAATAATAACGCAGCGAAGTGAAAGTAAGCAATCGTGAAGACGCGCAGAAAAGAGCGAAGGCGTCGTCCCAGTCTGTCGCTGATGCTGCGCCGAGGGTGGGCCTGCGTGCTGTGCAGACCGTTCCAGTCTCTCGTTACGGGTAATGTTGAGTGGTGGCGGATTCGGGATAAGTAAAGACCGGGAACTTAAAATCACAACCGCCGGTTAGACTAGCCCCTGGATGGTCCTTAATAACTCCGGCAGATCCAACGGTTTGGTTAAGTAGGCCGACGCGCCTTTTTGCTGCGATGTGACCTGAGTATCGCGCGTCGGATAAGCTGTAATCACGATGGCCTTCGCGTCGGGACGGCGTTCTCTGATCGCGTCCAGGAGACACAGGCCATCGTTGGGCCCAATCTTTATGTCGATAAGGGCCAAGTCAAAGGCGATCCTCTCAATGAGTCTTTGGGCGTCCTGCACGGTCAGAGCCGCATGGACCCGATAACCTCTCTTGGTGAGAACCATCTCAAGAAGGTTCACCAGGTTGCGTTCATCATCAACGACTAGGATTGCCGTGTTCATTTAGGCACTACACTGCGATTATCCATTCCGCCTGTGAGACACGGCGTTCCTTTCACCGCATCAATAAAACTAGTT
>DATACQ010000329.1:0-2741 GCA_036258955.1 Binatia bacterium | reverse complement strand
CACGTTGCGCAAGGCCTCTAGCACGGTCTCGGCTTCTTGCGCTTCAATGTCTTCTGCTGTGATTACTGATGCAGATGTCGTGACTTGCTCGAGCGGCGTTTCCGTGCGCGTTGCAGTCACGAAGAGCGTTGGTAGGGTTGGCTCCGGTGAGTCTGCGGCGCGCAGCTCAGAGAGCGCGAACAGAAAGGGAAATAGCAGAAGTATAACAGCTTTCATGGAGACCTCCTTTTCCCGCGAAAGGGGAGTTGCGGCTGACGGCTAGGTCTCCTGGCTCGAGCTTTAAATTCGTGCCCTTGCCGTTTGTCATGTTCTCAAGTGACCGGTGACGGCTACTTTAAAAACACGATCACGGACAACCACGCGAATGATCTACTTACCGCGCCTTCCCGCCCAGTGAAGTTCAAAGTTCCAGTGTTCAAGGTTCAAGGGAGCGCAAACCTAAACTCTAAACCTTTGAACTCTTGAATTACCTATGGCAGTGGCAAACCTGCGGCTTTCGTGGCTCTCACAGTTGCGGGGCAGCAGGGGAATTCTCGAAAAGGCTAAAGGATAAGGCATAAAGGATGAGTTTTTTCATCCTTTTGCCTTCTGCCTTCATCCTTTCGACGTCACCCCTTTCCCTGAACCGTCGGCGGTTAATAAACTTGTATCTTTGTGTCCTCCTATTTCTTCACCAGGATTTCGCATCGGCGAGGCGAAACTCTATAGGGATGCGCAACCAGCTCTCAACGGGCTGATCGCCATAGCGGGCCGGATGAAAACGCCAACGCACGATTGTTTCAGCGGCGGCGCGATCCAAAACGTCACTGCCGGAGCTGCTGTTGATTTCGACTTGTTTTGAGCGACCTTGGTCATCGACGAGGACCCGTAACAACACTCGCCCTTCGCGTCCTTCGCGGCGAGCACTCTCAGGATACTTGGGTTTGGGCGTGTCGCGGTAGCGTGCTTGAGTAACGACGACGCCGTTTCCTGATGAACCCTGCCCGCTTTCCGCGCCTGCTCCGGTGCTGAAAGGTTCCGACCCGCCCGCGGCTCCCCAAGCAGCGGCTGCAGCTTCGCGCGTAGCGCCAGTACCAACTTCGCCCTCGCCACCAGCGGAGGCAACCCCGCCGTTGCCCGCGGAATCGGCTACGGCCACACTCTGAGTTTCGGGATAATTCAGGATGGTTGAGACGAGCGCGCTACTAGCTTCGCTCATCCCGATGGAGGGTTTGGCAGTGATTGCCGGCGATTCCGAACTCTCGGCGGGCTTGGCGTGCGCTTCAACCGGCCTGCTGCGGGCTATTTTTGCGCGAATCTGGGCCGGACGGTTCCCGTTAGGGCTGTTTCTGCTCGCGAATGGAGTGTCTTCGCCGGAAGCGCCCCCTTCCAGCGCGTGAATTGCGATCCGCAGGATCTCAGTGTGCTTGCGCGCGCTAAACGAAACCGGGTAGGCCAGCACGGTCACGTGCAATGCTACGGATAGAACAAACGACGAGGCCACTCTCATAAGGATTGCTCACCGGCCTCAGTAAAATTGACGGAGAGACGTTGAACCTTTCTCTCTCTTCCGGAGAGGACGGCTAAGAAGCGCGAGGCAGGTCTCCTGGCTTAGGCTTTTATCTACTCGCCGCGCCTTCCCACCGTGGCAAAGTTCGTGAACTCACCTACCGGCAGTGGCTCGATTGCGGCTTTCGTGGCCATTACAGTGGCGGGACCGCGCCGGATTTGCACCGGCTTCCCTTTAAACCTCGAGCTGAGCGTAAGCGAAGCTATAACACGTGAAACTTGACTGTCAAGCGCTTACTTCGCGAGCCGCGCTTTCAAGCGAGTTTGCTCTCACAGAATGAACCAGAAGACGAGCGGAATCGTGATCACCGACATCGCTGTGCTCAAAACTACAATCGACGCCGCAAGCGCCGGGTCCTGGCGGTACTTCTCAGCGAGAACAAAGTTTGCCACGGCGGCGGGAAGACACCCATACAGCAGCAGTACTTGCCGATTGACGTCTTCGGCGCCGATTACGAGAACCGTAAGATTCGCAGCCACGAAGCCGCCGCCGATCCTCAACAGCGCGCCGCCAAGCGCGTGACCCCATTGGAGGGATTCAACGTCGTAGAGGCGGTAACCCAAAGTCACCAGCATCAACGGTATCGTTGCTTGGCCGAGCATCGACAGCGGCGCCATCAGCAGTTCCGGGATTCTCAAGGCTAGAACATTGATAAAGAGCCCGGTGATTGCCGCATAAATCAACGGCAGGCGAAATGTCTCAAGCCAATTGCTTCGACCATTCAGAATGTAAAGCCCAATTGAGTACTGGAGGCAGGTGGCGATGACAAAGATCAAGGTGGCCCGCTGCATACCCGCCTGGCCGAATGCGAACAACGCGAGAGGTATTCCCATGTTGCCGGCGTTCATGAACAGAACCGGCAGAGCAAATCCGCGGGAGCGAAAACGAAAAGCCAGAAAATAGAGCCAAATCAGAAGGCCGACGCCAGCATAGATCGCGAGTATACCGCAGAATATTACTACGACGTCGCCAGCATAGAGAGGCTTACTGGCCAGAGAAGTCAAAACCAGCGAGGGCGTCCCAAGGTAAACAATGATCTCGGTCAGCGACCCTAAATTAATCTTTTTCCAGCGCGCGAAAACAAAGCCGAGGGCTACCAGGAAAAAAACTGGTATGACTGGAGAAAGCGGCTTAAACAATTCCATAATGAGCAGGAAAGTCTCGGAGCGCTTATCACAATGATGCGAAAATC
>DATACQ010000328.1:0-7839 GCA_036258955.1 Binatia bacterium | reverse complement strand
CCGCGAACGAATGGCCGAATTCAACTGGTTGGGAATCGTTCACCCGGACGATAGGGAGTACTTGGAAGCATTCAAAGCTGCGCTGCACGACCGCAAGCCGCTCTATGTGCGCGCACGTGTTAAACGTCACGACGGTAGATGGCGCTGGATCGAATCCCGCGGCAATCCCCGTCTCGGCCCCTCGGGCGAAGTAACGGGTTATGTCGGAAGTTCCACCGATATCACAGAACTGATCACATCACAGGAAGCGTTGGTGGAGGCTGATCGACGAAAGAACGAATTTCTCGCGACCTTGGCGCATGAGCTGCGTAATCCCTTGGCGCCGATCCGAAACGGTCTCGATATCCTACGGATATTGGGTGCTAGCAATCCCGATATGGAGCAGACTTACGAAGTAATGGAACGTCAGGTAAACCATCTGGTTCGTTTAGTCGATGACCTGTTGGAGATATCCCGCATTACTCGCGGTCAAATAGAACTCCGTAAAGAACAAGTTGATTTGGCTGCCGTGGTCCGAAGTGCGGTGGAGATCAGTAAACCGCTCATCGCGGATTTCGACCATCACCTCACGATATCACTCCCCTCTGAGCCGCTCACACTTGATGCCGATCCGGTGCGATTAGAGCAAATTATCTCGAACCTACTGAACAATGCTGCAAAGTATACCGATCCCGGAGGTCAAATCTCTCTCACGGCTCAGCGAGAAAACGATCATGTAACCGTCTCAGTTCGCGACAGCGGCATAGGGATTTCGCCAGAGATGATGTCACGTATCTTCGAAATGTTTGCACAGGTCGAGCAGTCGGGACACCGGACCCAGGGTGGCTTGGGTCTAGGGCTTACGTTGGTTCGAACGCTGGTGGAATTGCATGGCGGTACTGTAGAGGTTCAAAGCGAAGGACCGGGCAGGGGCAGCGAATTTATTGTTCGTCTACCGCTGCAGGTTAGCTCTCATCAGGAGACTTTCGCGGAGAACGTGTGGCACTCAGGGCAGGTAGATCAACGGCGTGTGTTAGTGGTCGATGACAACCGGGATGCGGCTGATAGCCTCAGCAGATTGCTTAATAAGCTCGGAAGCGAGGCCCGGGCCGTATACAGCGGCATCGAGGCCTTGGAGTTACTCGAACCCTACAGACCCGCCATGCTGCTAGTGGATATCGGGATGCCCGGAATGGATGGTTATGAATTGGCCCGGCGGATTCGGGAAATTCCCAGATACCATGACTTGACCTTAGTTGCGCTTACAGGCTGGGGCCAGGAGGAGGATCGCAGACGCTCTCAAGCAGCGGGTTTTGATTTTCACCTGACAAAGCCCGTCGATTTCAAGACTTTGCAGTCGTTGTTGGATTCGCGCGCCGGCTCGGAAGCATCCGTGACCAGACACTAAAATTGACAATGCCTCTTGGTTCTTTGGCGTTGCCGTTTCTGAGCTTACCTGCGCGAGTTCCGGCTTCTCCCCGGTAACGCCTTCTCAAAATTTGAAATTTATTTCAACGGGCTCGCCTGGTCATTTTTCAAATTCCACTAGCAATTCCGTGGAGCGATCTAGCTAGGTTTTACGTCACAGCCATTTTTTACTTGGATTCGCTCAGGTATTTATCCAAGCAGCGAAGTGACTTTGAAACTGCATGCTTGGGTATCTTCCTACTTCAGGCTCGCCCTCGCTCTCGCGGTAGCAGGTTCGTCTGCGGAATCCGGAGTCAGTAGAAAAACTGTTTGACGGCAGGCGAGATCTCGGACCGGGATTGGCTCGGCACCCTCTCAAGCCGCGCTTTTTCTGGCAGAGGCCCGTGACAAGCGAGCGCGTGCTTTGGCTGTCCGTTCCCGGATCCACATACGCGCAACCACGAGCCCGAAAAGCAAGGCGTCTTCTTCCGAATCAAACCTCTGGTTGAGCTTAAAACGGTGGGATTGCACTACGTCCTTGCCAGCGCGCCAAAGGACCCTTGCACAAGGACGCCAGAGGCCCACTTCAGGATCGTAACGGGGACGAGAGACCAGAACGCGTTTGCCATACTTCAGTGCGGCCATAAGATCAAAATATCAAATAAAGACAATCCAGCGCGAGCAACGGCGCTTCCAAGCCGTGTCGCTAGGGTTTTCGGCTTGGTAATTTATAAATCGGCCCGCACGAACCGACTTTTAGTGGCGCAGATTGAGCCGACAGGCGTTATCACCAGTTCCCGCACGCCAAAAGGTATTTGACAGCGAACGAGGCGCCTTAAACGGGGTCAAAGAGCGCGCGTTAGCATTGCACCCCCGCACGCCTTCGACCAGCGCTTAAGTGATGTTGGCCGGCTCCGTTCGATAGCTGAGCCTTTCGCGGCGTTTTCTGTTCGCCCGTAAAGTACGGCGTGCCTGGAAGACATTTGTGTACCCACCTCAGTTCACTGCTGTGGAATGTGTTGTGAGGAACGGGCCTGCCTTAAGCTCAGCGCTACGGCGAATTACTCATTGCGATTGCCACACGTGGGCTTTTGTTCAGCACGCGGACGAGCCGAGGAGCGATGAAGCACCCGTTACCGGCTCGGTCTCATTCATCCCCGGCTCCCGCGTATGGTCACAGGCCGCGCATTTGGGAAGGATGTCGGTGATCTGCATATGGAGAACTTCCGCTCATTTTGCGTCCGCATGCTCAGTCGAGCAGCTCCTTCGGCACATTGCCGCCGTTTTCGGCGATGCGCGCAAGAACCGTCTTGTGCAGCCACATATTCATCTTCGCAGAATCAGCCATCAGTTCAGGTGGACAGCCCAGTTCGGTCGCGAGCTCCTTTCGCGCTGTGAGACTGCTGTCCATATCGAGAAGTTTAAGCAGGTCGACGATTGACGTGCGCCAGTTCAGCTTCTGCGGATTAGACGCTGCGCGCTGCTCCAATTGCGCGACGACGTCCACTAGCGCGATCGCTTCGGGACCCGTTTGGCCGGTCCCGCCTCCACTGGTGCGCCCCTCCGACTCCATACCTGAACTCGTAGGCGCCGAAGTTCGTGCCGCATTGGGACCCTGGTGAGCAGTGGCCTGGCTGCCGCCCCCAAAGCCTAGTTTCTCAAGAATCTTGCCGAACAACGCCATGGTGATCTCCCTTCTGGTCAAGCAATGCCGTTGGAAAGTCGAAACACAACAGAGTTCTGCAAAGGCTGTACCACAACTCCGGTAGGCAGTTCCGGGATGTCGGTTATGTACATGGCGATTACCCGGCGTTGGTAGTGGAAGATCGAACAGTTCCTCGTTGTCAGTCTCAGACCCCGAAGATTAGGTAGTGGCGGAAAGGAGGAGCCAGCAAATGTTAACTAGCGTCGGTTTAGGTTGAGAATATCTCTTTTGTTCGCTTGTAAGTTGTCAGAGCGAGAACTAAGGACGCGAAAACTTGTGCCAGCAAAGGCCCGGCTTCGTATTTTTCAGTGAGGATGTACAGGATTCCAGTGTTGGAGGCCCATAATGCCAGAGCCAAAAGTGAGTATCTTCTCAAGATGAGTAGTCCGTCGGATCTTACCAATCGCTTGAATGTCCAATGGTAGAGAAATAAAAAACTTGTAAGGTAGCAAAGTAGATATGAGATGGTCTCGGCATAGATGTACCAAACCCCGTACCAAAGAAGAGCGGAGAAAACAGCGTAGAAAACGGCTGTTCCTGGTATAGTTGCACTTACGAATTTTAAATATCCAAAGAGCGACTCCCAGAGCTTCACGCGACCTCCTTTCTTTGATGCTAACAAGACGATGTGCCTTAGGAGTTCCCATAGCGGTTTTTTGCCGGCGCCCATCATTTAACGTTTACTACTTGCGACTCATCGAAACAGCGATCGCGGTGCAGATCGATGCGCTATTTCGTCAGTTAGAGTTTAAGCGGGCTACTCGACAACAGCAAGTTTGTCGGAGATACGTTCGGTTCACTCGCACTAAAAACCTTAATGCGGGCGGTCCGAACCTTCAGGAGTCTATTGGAATCAGCTTCGGATGCACTGGTCATCGTCAACGAGCAATTGCGAATCGTGCTGGTCAATAAGCAAACCGAACTGCTGTTCAGCTATACACGTGAAGAGTTGCTCGACCGACGTGTCGAGGTTCTCAATCCTAGCCATGCAAGAATGCAGTGGGTATGCCATATGGAGGAAAACTGACGATGGCCCTCCTCGGGCTACGGACGAGGCGGTGGTGGAAATTAGTGCACTGTTTTGCGTCATCAGGAATTAGCTGTTGGAAACCGCCCCAAAATCGGGACATCTGGCGGATAGCGTCGAAGATTATTGAGGAAAGGCTGCCGACTGGTGGTCTATGTTTTGCGCCTTGACGCTTCAGAAAGGAAGATCCCGATGGAAGGTCGAAAGTCTCGTGTATTCATGTGGATGGGTATCTTTCTAGGCCTCCTTGTCGTCCTAGTCGCGACGGCGGTAGTTCTCGTGGCAACGCTCGACTGGAATAAGGCAAAGCCATACGTTTCAGCAACCGTTGCCAAGGCAACCGGCCGCCAACTCAATATGGAGGGTAACATTGCGGTCGATTGGGGTTGGCTCTCGAAACTGCGCGCCGAACAAGTGCGCTTTGAAAATGCCAGCTGGAGCAAACACCCGCAGATGCTGGAGCTTGGATCCATAGACGTGGAGATTGATCTTTGGAGGCTCGTCCGGGAGTGGCGCGTTGTGTTGCCGAGCGTCGTTATAAATCAGCTCAAAGTGAGTCTCGAAAAAAACTCCGAGGGCGCGGCCAACTGGGACTTCCGTACGGCACCGGTTGTGACCGAGCCGGTCACACCTGACACACGCGGAGATTTTCCCCTGATCGAGAAACTCGTCGTAAAAGACAGCGCACTCTTGTTTGATAACCAGCAAACAAACGCCCGAATCAGCCTCAAGCTCTCGGCAGCGGAGGGTTCAGGATTTTGGGAAGAACCGGTTAAGCTCAATGCGAAAGGAGTTTATCAGAATCACCCGTTCAATTTAGTGCTAGAGGGAGGCTCGTACCAGCATCTCCGATCGCCGGACGAGCCGTACCCGTTGATGATCAATCTCAACCTCGGCCGAGTTAAGGCTAACATCAACGGTACGCTTACTGAACCTCTAGCAATGAAAGGAGAAGACGTGAGACTTGAGATTAGCGGAGACAATATGGCGAACCTTTTTCCGCTGATCCGGCTCGTGTTCCCTTCGACTCCGCCGTATCGCCTAAAAGGGCGTTTGAAACACGAGGGGAAAACCTGGTCCTTTACAAACTTCTCTGGTCGGGTAGGCGACAGTGATCTCTCCGGCAATATCGCGGTCGACACTGGGCCGCAGCGCCCCGTAATGAAGGCGGATCTCGTTTCCAATTTGCTTGATTTCGATGACCTGGCCGGATTTATCGGCGGGACTCCGAGAGCCGGCGCAGGCGAAACAGCAACGCCCAAGCAAAAACAGCAAGCGGCGATTGAGAAGCAAAGTGATCGCGTATTCCCGGACCAGCCCTACAATCTCGAGCGACTACGGGCGATGGATGGCGATGTGCGGTTGCGCGCAAAACGGATTCTCGCGCCCAATCTTCCGATCGATAATCTCAATGCGAAACTAAGCTTAAAGGATGGCGTTTTGAAGTTCGAACCCGCAGCGCTCGACGTCGCCAACGGTCGAGTGGAGCTTTACAGTACTTTCGACGCATCGAAGCAGCCATCCCGGGTCCATATCGATGCGCGATTTCGGCAGTTGGAGATCAAGCGGCTATTTGGCAAGAGTAAATTTGCCGAGAAAAGTACTGGGCCGCTCAGTGGGCGAATCGCTCTTTCCGGCACTGGACACTCGTTTCGCGAGCTCATGGCAACTGCCGCCGGCAACACATTTCTAGTAATGTCAGGAGGCGAACTCAGCGGCTTGCTTGTGGAGGTCGCTGGGCTTGACGTAGCTGAAGCGCTTGGCAGACTCGTTCGCGGCGACAAGGCCGTTCCTATCCGCTGTGCCGCATTGGATTTTCAGGGAAAAGAAGGACAAATGGGAATCCAAACTCTGGTTTTCGATACCGATGATACGATTATATTCGGCGAGGGCAGCATCGATCTGCGCGATGAGAAGGTCAATATTGTGTTAACGCCAGTACCTAAAGATTTTAGCCCATTCAGTCTTCGCTCATTCGTCCGGGTGAGCGGGAGTTTCAAGAATCCGTCCGCCTTCCCTGATCCGCTAAAGACCGGCACTAAGTCATTGCTTGCCAAGATCTTCAATGTCTTCCTACTTGTGGCTACAAGCCCGGTCCAACCGCGCGATCTATGGTTTGGGCGTGACTTCAATTGCGATGCGCTACTTGCCAGCCTTCAGGAGAAGGATCCGCGCGGTACGGTGCTCAGGGATCACTACAAGAACAAGCAGCCGGCAGCGAAACCACAGACAAACAGGCTCGGACCTGCGCGGCATTAATGCCGAGGGTGCCAGTTTCCGGCGAGTTACCGATCCGCGGGATAGGTGATGCGCAAGAGTTTCGTTATCCGAGTATGTCGTTCGATCGCTGGTTAGCTTGAATCATTAATTTTAATCCCGGACGCTGCGATCAATTAAGGAGATGCGCGGGTAACCAAGTGACGTGATGTATTAGCTGCGGCTATCCCGACGGCACCGGTGGTAACGAGTTGAACCTGTGGGATGCAGCAGACCTGTTGGTCCGATCGTAAAGCGGCCGAAGCCACGGGGCCGCCATGGGAGCGGTCCGTCCCAATAAACCGGGCCGAGCAGATACCCATGGAACCACGGAAATCCGTTCGCGCTCGAAGGATCCGAAACTATTAGGACCCAGATACCGTCCTCTTTATGGCCCTTCCCAGACTCTGAATATCCTCACCGATGCCGCGCACGGTCGCGCATCCTTCCAACGCTAAAACGGCCAGAATCAACTTGCAAAGAAGCACTGCCTTAGCTTTCATTTTTCCTCTAGAGAGGGGTTGATGATCCACGCCCAATCCCCGTCGAGTAGAACTTTTTTATTCTTTATGGCCGGACAGCCTGAAGCGAGATCTTATGGTCGAGGGCTGAATAATTAACAGGTCATTATGCCAACCGAACGGGGCATCGAGAGTGGTGCCCCGTTCAGGTCGGTTAGACTTCTCTTCGGCTACTTTGTCACCTTGACCTTTGTGGCCTCTCCTTTGTCGTGTTCGACTGAGACGTTCTGGCCCTCCTTTAGTTCGGAGCGGCTTTTGACGCCATCAATCTTCGTACGACTGCCGCTGATCTTTACATTGACTTCCTTGCCGTCCTTACCTTTAACTGTGATTTCGCGGCCCTCCTCTCCAACTTTGCTAATCGTACCCATGACTTCATCGGCAAGCACGGAACCCGACAGCGAGAATGTGAATAGGCCAACCGCTAGCAACGTCACTGCTCGTCGTAACATTACGTTTCACCTCCTTACTGGGCTGTATTGTTACCCGACTCAATGCTATCTTGGCTGATTTCGCTGTCAAGATGCTTTTTTGGTCCGATCCTTTCGGTGCAAGCCCGCCGCCAGGCAGCTTTGACGCAAGAGTAGTTTGTTTATGAGCCTGGCAAAGGAGTACGGAACACGCCGACTGTGGAAGTTCATTGGGTAGATGAGGTAATGATTGATTGAGCGCTGGCCGGTATGGATTTGAGCACGATTTTGCGACCGAGAAGCTGGCCGAAATCGAACGGTACCTTTTTGCCCTCCAATGCGTTGATGAGGATCCGTCAACTATTACGCAATCTCGAGAAACAAAGTTTACGCTAATCTATCCATCGTACATCGACACCTCTCAATTTGTGCTCACCGCAGACGCAGCTTCTTCGCGCTAAGCCTATGAATAGTTGGAGGAAATTACCCCGCCTATGTGCCTCAACGCTATGTGGCATGACGGCTGCTTAGCCC
>DATACQ010000327.1:0-2345 GCA_036258955.1 Binatia bacterium | reverse complement strand
CTTGGCGGCTAGGCGAGATGGGCGAGATAATCTGTCAGTTTCTTTTCTTTGATGACGAGAAAGCGATCTTTGTTTGATTCGATCAACCCAAGGTTACGAAACCGCTGCATGAACAGACTGATTCGGGAACGCGTAGTGCCCACCATCTCGGACAGCTCTTCGTGCGAAATCTTCAGCTCAATGCGTATGCTACGCGGGTCTTTCTTACCCATTGTGCGGGCCAGCTGTAAGAGTGTTTGACCGAGCCGCTGCTCGCTGTTCACCGTCACCAAATTGGCGATGATCTGGCGCTGATCGGCAATCCGTACCGCCAGATAGCGCACGAACCCCTCACAAAGTGAATCATGGGTTAGACGCTCGAGAAACTGGCTGCACGGGATCTTCTTTAGCGTCGTTTCTTTCATCGCCGTGGCTGTTTCCAGACGCGCGCCTAAGCCGGATAGGCACAGCTCGCCGAAAACATCTCCCGCGCTATGGATCGCGATGATGCATTCTTTACCTTCGGAGGAGAGCATGAGGAGTTTGATCTGGCCGCTCGCAATGAAATAGACCATTTCGTCCTGATCCCCGCACGTATACACATTCGTGTGTCGCTGGATCGTGACAGCTTGAACTTTAGCCGTCTCTCGCTCCAGCGAATCGCGCAGTTGCTGCTTGAAATGGTCAGATTGAGGAGTCTGTTGGATCATGACTATGTTCTCAACCTCCTTGGGGTTGAACTGCTTAAAGGGCTGAGTGCGGCAGGCTTACTTGAAGAATTCAGGTAGCCGAGGAATGAACCCTGTGTTCTAGAACTACGCTGACAATACTGTCCCTCGGGAAGTATTGCTGTCTAATACTGGACGGTCTTGAAGAAATTTATCGCAAGCCTGGCGAAAACCCAGTCACGTCAACGACTCTAGGCTAGAAGTGGATGAGCGTCCTTTGCGGGTGAGAAAGCGATCCTTCCTTCGTCTTAGGATTGTCCCTACGTGAAAGCTCGTTCCAGTTGACGCAAGATCCCGTCGGGTTCGCGCAGGGCGAGATCTACGATTTGATCTGCGCGCGCTTGGGAATCGCTGTTGGCGTAGATGCGCAACTGCGGCGCGTTGCCCGAGGGCCGGACATGCGCGACATCTCCGTTTCGGAAATAGATACGCATGCCATCGAGCACACTGATCCGGGCAACATCGTCGAATCCGAGCGCCGGCGTGAAGAAACGGGTTAGTGTTGCTTTGCATCGCTGCCATTCTGTAGCCGCCGGTTCAGCAAGCGGCGCGGGCGTCTCACCAGAACGGTCGTGAACGAAGACGCCGCCGGTGTCGTCGAACTCGGTTTCGATCACATCGTCGGTTGGTATTAGCTTTGACAGGATGGCCTGACTCACCGCGGCCGGCACGTTATCGAGCAAACCGGCTTGACCATAACGTGCCGGGAGCCGGTCCCATAATCCAGCCAATCCGCTGCGCTGCTCGGCCGCGGCGAACAAGTTGGCGAGGATAGGTAATGTCGCATCGCGCGTCGGTAGCGCGGGCAGCATCCCGGACCGCAGTCCGATATCGCTGCCAGTCAAAAATCCGCCGTTGGCTTCCCAGCCCACGATGCGCGTGTGCGTGCCGGCGCGGCGCAACGCCTCGAGGGCAGCTACGACATAAGGCGATCCGATCTTGGTTTTCTCCAGAGAAACCCCGCGATCGCGCATGCGGCGCTCGACGCCGTCATTGGCGCTAATCGGCACGACAGCGGCGTCCGCGCGCAAGTATTCGGCAACCGCGATTCCTAGAAGATCCCCGGCTAAGAAACGTAACCGCCGGCCGCGCGAATGGACCGTTTCTTTCGGCAGCACCGCCATCATGAGAGGCCGATCCGAGTCGCCATCAGTAGAAACGATAGCGTGTAAAGGCTGGCCACTCGCCTCGGCAGCAATCGCGAATTCTTGAAGTCGATCCAGCTGCTCATTGGTGATGTTCTCCGTGTCGATGGGAACAAAGGTTTCGCTGCGTCCGGCGCTGACCACCTCGGCGCCAAGCTCGCTCAAGATCCGCGGCAAAATATCGCGCCCGACCGCCGAATGCTGATAAACGAGGACGCGAAATCCGGCGAGGCCACCTCCGGTGAAGCTTTGAAGGTAACGACGGACGTAAGCTTCTTCGGCCGCACAGTCGAGCGGCGGCAGATCTGGCGATTCCTTTAGCATTCCGGAACTGTCGAAGCGCGATTCAGCTTCGGCGCGGCCGTACTCTTCCGCGCGTACGCGCTCGACTTCGCCGGTGATGCCTGCTTCATCCGACTTCAGAACTTCGCCGGCGCTCTTGTTTAGCTTGATCCCATTGCGATCGAACGGAATATGGCTCCCGCTTACCATT
>DATACQ010000326.1:0-2854 GCA_036258955.1 Binatia bacterium | reverse complement strand
TCCCACCCTTGAGGCACGCCATCCAATCCAAGGCTTACCTCTACCGGATCTTTTCTACGGTTGACAACCTCCGTGTCCATGGTGACTTCTTGCCCTTGGCCGACGGTAAGATCTTGAAACGGCAGTATGAGGTTGAACGATTCTTTCGATGGAGGCTCGCTTTTTTCGGTTTTTTCCGCAGCCCCGGCTAGTGATGCCATTCCAGCCGTGCTTAACAGTGATAAGGCGAGGACGAGAATCGCAAATCGCGGGCGTATTTCAGATGCCCCGAACAACATAGCTAACCCCCTGAAACCAAAAATTTTTAGGACGAAACGTAACACATTGGCTTGTGACGTCAAGGGGGTTCTTCAGTCCTTCCCAACTGTCGCAGGCCCTCGTACAGCACGATGGAAACCGCGTTCGATAGATTGAGGCTGCGAACTCCCGTCCCCATCATCGGGATCCGATAAGCATTATCTGGGTTTCGCGAAAGCCAATCTTCCGGCAGGCCGCGAGTTTCCGGACCGAACACCAAAAAATCGTTTTCTGTGAAGCGCGCTCGGGTATAAGAGCGGGTCGCCTTCTTAGAGAAATATAGAAGACGCGCGCCGGCGGTGTTCTCGGTAAATTCCTCCCATGAGGGATGAATGCGCAGGTCCACGAACTCCCAGTAATCCAGTCCGGCGCGCTTAAGATGCTTATCGTCAATCTTGAAGCCGAGCGGCTCGATCAGATGCAGGGGCGTCAAAGTGGCTGCGCACAGCCGCGCAACGCTCCCGGTGTTGGGGGGGATTTCCGGTTGGTAGAGGACAACGTGCATCTTTAATTTTCAAGCACGAACGTCACCGGCCCGTCGTTCACCAGACTGACTCTCATGGTTGTCTGAAACTGCCCCGTCGCGACCGTGAGACCGGCGGCGCGTAACTGCGCAACGAAGTAGTCATACAGCCTCTCGGCCTGAGCAGGCGGCGCCGCTTCGGCGAACGAAGGCCGGTTACCCTTGCGGCAGTCTCCGTATAATGTGAACTGAGAAACCACCAGGACTTCGCCGCGAGTTTCACTGACCGAACGGTTGAGCTTGCCCTCTTCGTCGGAGAAAATCCGCAGAGCGGCGACTTTCCTGGCGAGGGTTTCGGCATTCTCTTCGGTGTCATCTTTGCTCACGCCCAGGAGAACGCATAGACCCGGCCCAATTTTTCCGATAGCCTCTTGATAGCCTTCAGCGGCTGCCACTTGGGCTTCGCTGACCCGTTGAATGACCGCGCGCATGTTTCGGCGTCTCGTTGCGGTTCTGGCTTCGGCCAATAACTCAAGAATGGGAGCTTCGATTTTCGCTCGACTCAGTTTCAATGCGACGGGTTTCTTGTTAACAGAGAAATCGCGCGGCAACAATAATGGTTCTGCCGCCGTGATACTGGGGTCCAGCGCCAATCGGGTCATAATTTTGCGAAGTGGATGCAAATTGCTGATCATCGCGCACTAATGGTTTCTCTGGCGCTTGTGCTCTGCGGATCTCTTGTTGCCAGTGCAGCGGGTGCGGCGGAACTCGGCTCCGCCGTTATGACACCCCCGGGCGCGCGGATCTCTGGTAAACTGTCCGCAAGCGGTCCATATGATATGCCTGCTCAGCATAGAGTGTTCAAAAATCGCAAATTTTGTGGCGACACGGTTCCTAATGAAGCACTGCTAATCGGTCCCGGCGGCGAGTTGCGCAATGCCGTGGTGACACTGACCCCGACTGATCGGCCGGCCACCGCATCGCCGCGCACTGTCGTGTTGGACAACCGTCGCTGCGCCTTTGTGCCCCATGTCCAAGTAGCGAATCTAGGGAGTGATTTACTGTTGAAGAACAGTGATCCGATTCTACATACCGTTCACGCGCGGCTAGGAAAAGAGACGCTGTTCAATGTCGGGCTGCCGACCTGGCGGCAGGTCGTGAAACGGCTCGACCGCGCCGGTGTAGTGCGTATCGATTGCGACGTGCTGCACACCTGGATGAGCGCGGTGATCGTGGTGGTAACGACACCTTATTCTATGGTGACCGACGCGAACGGCACATTCGCAATGGATGGCTTGCCGCCGGGGAATTACCGGGTGGACGTTTGGCACGAGCGGTTGGGGCTTAAGCAGGTGAGGGTTGATCTACTGGAGAATAGGCCGTTTTTCCTCGAGGTCAGTTTCTCGGCCCGGGTTAATCGCGTTGCTGATTTATGTGCGGTCTGTTAGTTCTTCTACTCCTTTGAAGTGCGCTCTGAACAATGCTGCCAATCTTATTTCATATCGGACCGATTCCGGTCTATAGCTTCGGTGCTTGCATGGCGCTTGCGGCTGTTGTCGCGGCGCTGATCGTACAGACCGAGCTGAAGCGCTATGGTCACAACCCTGAGATCGGCTCGTCGATGGTTCTTGCAGCCGCAATCGGCGGGCTGATTGGCGCGCGCCTACTGTTCATCCTGGAAAACTGGAACGATTTTCTAAGCTCGCCGTTGAGTTATATCGCTACCGGCGCCGGCTTTACCTGGTACGGCGGATTTATCGGCGGGACCCTGGCCACGAGTTGGGTGGCGCGAAAGAACAAAATTCCTTGGAGCCGAGCGGCGGATTGCGCCGCTCCCGCCCTCGCCGCCGCATACGGGATCGGCCGGCTTGGCTGCCATCTGGCGGGAGATGGTGATTGGGGAGCTGTTACAGATGTGCCCTGGGGAGTGGCGTACACCGATGCGATCATCGGTTGGGTCGATCCGAACACCGGCATTCCTTATCCACCCGGCGTGCGGGTGCATCCGACGCCGATCTATGAGCTCCTTCAGTCCGCGTTTATCTTTGCTATTCTCTGGGCGCTGCGAAAAAGAAACTATCCGCCCGGCACGAT
>DATACQ010000325.1:0-3848 GCA_036258955.1 Binatia bacterium | reverse complement strand
ATCCCCGCGGCTGTCCAACAGGCATAGCGAAAACCCCACAAGAATGCATTAGTGAGTGGACCAGCGGGACCTGCTGAAGCTTGTAAGTCTTGCAAGGATGCTTCGCCGGTTATTTGCACAAGTTGGGCGCTGACGATGGTTGCGCCCAATGCCGCGCCGGCCGAATAGCCGACGCTGCGTACAATGGAAAGAAACGATGAGCCGATGCCTAATCGGTCGCGCGGCACCGAGCTCATCAGTAGGTTGTTGTTGGGCGTCTGAAACACGCCCATGCCGAAGCCTAGCAACGCGAGCCAAAAAACCACCTCCAAGGCAGGCGCGCCGGGACCGAGAAAACTCAAACCGGCAAATGCCACGCCTGTTATTGCCATACCAACCGCGCCGAGGCGCTCGGGCAAGAATCTTTCGGAAAGCCAACCTGCCACGGGTGCCATCAGCGCCATGGCAAAGGGCGTGGGCGCGACGAGTAAACCGGCGCGGAGAGGATCCATACCCAAAACCCACTGAACGAAGAAGGGCATCAATAAATTGTTGACGCTCATGACTATAAAACTAAGCAAACGCGCAAGATTGCCCAATGTGAAAGCGCGGATGCGAAACAACGCGAGATCGAGCAGTGGATAGCGGCAGTGTTTTTCCCACGCTATGAACAATCCCAGCGCCATGGCGCCGGCAGTGAGTAGAGTAGCAATCCAGGGATCCCGAATTGATCCTTTCTGTGCCAGGGTTAACGCCGTCAAGATCAATGAAATACTCAGCGCGAACGCGGCAGCGCCGATGAAATCGAAAGGAGCTTTTTGACCGCTGGCGCCTTTAAGTGTATGCGGCGGTAAGAGCGAACGCGCCGCCGCGAACCCGATGACGGCCAAGCCGGCGGAAAGATAGAAATTAGAGCGCCAGCCGAAGGTGTGCGTCATCAGGCCGCCGATCACCGGTCCCAGCGAATAGCCGAGAGCTGAGACGCTTCCACCGGCGATGCCCATTGCGCGACCCCGTTCCTCCGGCGGAAACAGCGCCGTGACCAGAGCGAAGTTGTTCGCCATGATCATTGCGCTACCGGCGCCTTGCAGCGCACGCAGGAAAACCAACTGCTCGGCGCTTTGTGACAAGCCTCCCGCCAGCGAACTGGCAGAATAAACAATGAAGCCGATCTTGAATAACTTGCCGACGCCGACGAGATCCGAAAGTCTGCCACAGGGCATATAGAGCGATGCCGTGACGAGCGCATAAACGAGCGCAATCCAGCCCGCCAGCGTGATGTCAGCGTTGAATTCTCTGATGATTGTTGGCAACGCTATGCTGAGCTGTCCCGAATCGGCAGTCACAACTAACGTTGCCGTTGAAGCAACTGACAAAGCCCACCAACGGCTGCGAGAGGGTTCCATGGGTTGGTTCAAGGTTCAATGTTCAAAGTTCAAGGTTACCGGAGTTCGGTTCAATGCGCTCGTGTGGCTCAGCCGTTGCAGCGAAGCAAATGTCGTCAACTAATGATCTCTACTCGAGCGGCTATTGTACGTTCTCTCAAAGAGACCGCAGACGCTGAGCTATACCTAGTCGCTGATGGGTCGCTGATGTCTGTTACCTTGAACATTGAACCTTGAACTTTGAACCGCCCCTATACGACCATGGGCCAGAGGCGTCCGCGCTTTCTGATCAGCTTCACCGAAACACCGAAAAGTTCCCGCAACAGAGATTCACGGAGTACGGCGCGGATTCCTCCGGTTTGTACAACCCGACCCTGCCGCAGCACCAAAACTTTTTCGAACAACGGCAAGATCTCTTCTATGTGATGCGTAACATAAATGAGGGCCGGAATGTTTTTCGCTTTCCCGAGTCGCTTGAGTGTTTGGAGAAAGTTCTCTCGCGCGCCCGGGTCCAAGCCCGCGCAGGGTTCATCCAGAACGATAAGGTAGGGCCGGGTCATACGGGCGCGGGCGATCAGTACCGTCTGCTGTTCGCCTTGGGAGAGAACGCCGAAATCGCGCTCGCGCAAATGATCACACCCCAACTGCGTGAGCAGTTGTGCCGCTAGGCGGAAATCGTTTTCAGATGCGTTACCGCCGAAACCTTCCATGAGTCCAACTTGCGCGAACTTTCCGGAAACGACGGTGCGGAGGACTCTTTCGTTGGGCGGGATTTCCGCCGCCAGGTTCGAGGTCACCCAGCCGATGCTCCTTCTCAGCTCTCGTAGATCGACGAGAAGCTTGCCGCGACGGCGGATTTCGCCGCCGCCGTTCGGCCATAAATAGCCGCAGGCCAACTTCAACAAGGTGGTCTTCCCGGATCCATTGGGGCCCACAATGGCCCAGTGTTCTTGTGGTAATACCGTCCAGTTAATCGAGCGCAGGATGGGTTGGCCGTTAGCTAGATAGGAAACATCGCGCAGTTCGAGCGCGGGAGTCATCGTTCTCATGCAATATGAAGGAACCTGAATGGAATCGGAGCGATTTTCAATAGGGAGAGAAGTCCAGCCACATCATTCCAGCATGGAGCGCTGGAATCCAGGCTGACATGGATGTCTCCGGTTGGATTTGCAGGGGCAGAGGGTTTGGATCAGAAAAATTTACGCTGGATGGGAATTTTAATGACACGGCCAAACGCTTTGATAGCGCGATTGGAAATGCAGCCGGCGAACGCAAGCTCCCTGTGAGGGCTAGTTCTGCGCTAGGCCTGCGATCAACTGCTCTAATTCCTCCGGCGGCACGGGTTTGGTCAGGTGGCCATCGAAGCCCGCCTCTAGACCCTTTTGCCTGTCCCTCTCACCTCCCCAACCCGTGAGGGCAACGAGAATCATGTTTTTCCCCCAAGATTGCTCGCGAATGCGCCGGCAAAGATCGTAGCCGTTTAATTTCGGCATGCCGATGTCGAGCAAAGCTACCCGCGGCGCAAATTGCTCCGCTATCCTGATGGCCTCCTCGCCGTCGAAAGCGCTCTGAATCTCATGACCCATCATCTGCAGGATCTTAGTGAGGCTCTCGTTGGAATGCACGTGGTCGTCCGCAACAAGTATACGAAAGAATGTCTTCGCATGGACGCCGTCGTTATCGGTCGCTCCTGTAGTCTCCAAAACGTGCTCCGCGATGATCGGCAGTCGAACGAGAAATTCGGTCCCCTTTCCCGGACCTTCACTTCTTACTTCGATGCTTCCGCCGTGCATCTCCACGAGACGCTTCACTAAAGTGAGTCCAACGCCGAGCCCCTGCCGGGTCTGCTCCAGCGAGCGCTGCAGTTGCGAGAACATCTCAAACACTTCGTTAAGCTTGTCTCCAGGAATGCCGATGCCCGTGTCTTTGACCCTGATGATCAGCTCGAGACCTTGCGTCTCTGCGGTCAACCAGATCTTCCCGCCCTGGTCGGTATACTTTGCCGCATTGTTCAGCAGATTGGACAAGACTTGCGTGAGTCTCACCTCGTCGGCTACAACCACGATGGGTTCCGCCGGGATGGACACTTCAAGATTGTGTTCGTACTCGTCGATCAACGGTCGGCTGATATCGATCGCCTCTTGAACAATGCGCGCAAACTCAATTCGTTCTTTGCGCAGCTCGAGCCGATCCCGTGTGATGCGGCTTAGATCGAGGAGATCGTCCAAGAGCCGGCTAATCTGGCTTACCTGCTGGTCAATAATATCGCGACACCACTGCAGCTCAGGGTCGGACACGTGCATTCTCTGAAGAATAGCGGCGGCATTGCGGATCGGCGCGAGCGGGTTGCGTAGCTCGTGCGCAAGGGTGGCGAGAAAGTCGTCCTTGCGACGATCGACAACTTTTAGCTCTTCCATTCGCTGCTTGAGTTCCTCCTCCAGCCGCTTGCGCGCGGTAATGTCGGTAAGCGCCACAGTGTATCCG
>DATACQ010000324.1:0-3735 GCA_036258955.1 Binatia bacterium | reverse complement strand
ATGCCGATGACTAGCCCAACTTTCATACGGACGCCGTTCGCAATCCGATCCCTCGATAACTCTGTGCGCAGCGCGAATATCTTTGTAATCAGTTAGAAGACCAATATAGACTACTCGCGCCAGGTCCCCAGGGCGCCAAGTTTCCGATCCTAGTTCGCATTCACCTTCGCGCCTTTGCGCGAGGTATTCCGCCTGTTTTTGCCATCGTTGCCCCTCTAGGAGACTCGTACTTTAAACTGGTCGGCCTTAAAAAAATCGGCGACGTATTCGGAACTGGGTTGTTTCATCAGATTCTCTGCGGTGTCTACCTGTTCGAAACGGCCTTGGCGCATCACCGCGATGCGATCCGCGAGCGCGATGCCGTCCGCCACATTATGAGTTACGTAGATCGTTGTAAGCTTATTTTCTTGATGAAATTTTATGATTTCGTTGCGCATGCGTAGGCGATTGGGTGGATCGATGTTGCTTAGTGGCTCGTCCATGAGTAGAACTTGCGGGGAGGTTGCCATCGCCCGACCAAGCGCAACCCGCTGTTGCTGTCCGCCGGAAAGCTCCCCGGGCTTGCGCTCGAACTGGCTCTCTTCGATGCCGACCCGCCGGGCGATGGGCCGGAGAAAATCACCGATCCTGTCCCTCGTCCACTTGCGCACCTTCAGGGGCAGCGTCAGATTAGTATAACTCTTTTCATCAAAGACTCTCATGTGGGGCCAGAGCGCGTAATGTTGAAAGATCATTTGCACGTTGCGACGCCCGACCGGAATATGGTTC
The DNA here is from genome assembly GCA_036258955.1 of Binatia bacterium. GTDB lineage: Bacteria > Desulfobacterota > Binatia > UBA9968 > UBA9968 > DATACQ01. The sequence goes on along the minus strand of DATACQ010000324.1, from coordinate 2,967 downwards.
ACCGGCACACCTGCGATAAAGATTTCGCCACTGTCGGGCATTTCCAAGCCGGCGATGAGCCGGAGAGTGGTGGTCTTGCCGCAACCGCTCTCGCCGACGATGACCAGGAACTCGCCGTTGTGCACATCGAGGTTTGCGCCGTTAACAGCGCTCACCGAGCCAAATCTTTTTGTGACGCCGCGAAGCGAGAGCGAAACCATCACCAGCATGCTATTAAAGGCTCCGGCAAAAGACAATCCGAATTTGCGCGGCATCGCGCCTGGCCAGAAACGGTTTTCTCTTATATGATGCGGCCATAACTGACCTGACTTGGAGGTGTTCCATGGCTAGATTGCTCGAGCCTGAAGAGCTCATCGACGATCTTCAAGAGACTTTACGGCAGCGGCATCCGCGGCCTCATCCGGTGCGTCAACTGTTGCTGAGTGGTCGCCTCACAAAGGAGCAGCTTCAATGGTGGGCGCGTAATCAATTTCATGAGTTTCGAAACATCCATCGCTTCTTTGGCGTGCGCTATCAAAAATGTCCCGTGCCGGAGCTGCGCAGGATGCTGCTAGAAAATATGGTAGAGGAAGAGGGCGAAGATCTCTTCGGAGGCAAATATCCAAGCCATCGCGAGCTCTGGGTGCAATTCGCGGAAGGTCTCGGGATTGCGCGCAACGATATCATCAATTACGAGCCGTTGCCGGGAATACGCGCGGCGTTGGAAATGTACGTGTCCCTGGTCCAGCAAAGCCACTGGGCAGTCGCCATCGGCACCGGCCTTGTCTTCGAGGGAGGCGGCCCAAAACGTATGAGAGAAGAAAGGGAAGCACTGGAAAAGTATTATTCCTGGATACCGGCGGCCTCGTTGGATTTTTTCCGTGCCCATGAATACCATGATGAGGGGCATGGCAACATGGTCACTGACGTGATTAAAAAACATTGCATGGACGAAAAGCTGCAAAATGAGATGCGCGAGGCGGTCCGGCAGCGCGGTGACATCATGTGGCTGCAGAACGATTGCATTTACAATGTTTTTGTGAGGCCACAGCTATCGGCAGAAACCATACGAGAGATTGAAGGGCGCTTGGAATGATTCCTTCAAATTCGAAGGTTCAAAATGACTGAGAAAGTGATCGATCTTCGGAGCGATACCGTAACCAAGCCGTCACCGTCTATGCGGCGAGCTATGGCCGAAGCCGAGGTCGGCGACGATGTCTATCTGGAAGATCCGACCGTGAATCGCTTGCAGGAAAGAGCGGCGGAGCTCTTTGGCCGTGAAGCCGCCTTGTTCGTTCCCTCCGGCTCAATGGGCAATCTTATATGCGTCATGGCGCAGACGCACATCGGCCAGGAAGTGATTTGCGAGGCTTCCGGTCATATTTACAATTATGAAATGGGCTCGCTTGCCGCGTTGGGCGGTGTACTGCCGAGGCTTGTTGCGGCAGAAGATGGTATCTTGTGTTGGGAGGCTATCGCGCCTGCAATTCGTGAAAAGGTTTATTACCGTCCTCAGACTGCGCTCATCGCTTTGGAGAATACTCACAACACCGCGGGCGGGACAGTCTATCCGCCAACTGTGGTCGAGGATATTTGCAACATTGCGCACCAGGCCGGGTTGAAAGTTCACCTCGACGGCGCCCGCATATTCAACGCCGCAGTTTATCTCGGTGAAACAGTGGCGGAGATAACCAAACACTTTGATTCGGTCCAATTCTGTTTGAGCAAAGGCCTGGGCGCGCCGGTCGGATCGATGGTCGTTGGCTCCAAAGAACTTATTGCGCGCTGCCGTGTTCTGCGGAAAATGCTCGGCGGGGGCATGCGGCAGGTTGGCGTGCTCGCCGCCGCAGGGATTGTTGCGCTCGAGGAAGGGCCGGTGCATTTGCCTTCAGATCACGAGAATGCACAGATCCTCGCGCGTGGCTTGGCAAAGATTCCCGGTGTGAAGGTAAATCCTGCAAAGGTTCAAACCAATATCGTCATGGTCGATGTGAGTGAGACCGCTCTGACTCCACCGCAGGTCGTGGATCGGTTAGGCCGACGCGGCGTGCTCGGCGGCGCCATCGATGCCGCGCGCGTCCGGCTGGTCACTCACCGCGATGTTAGCCGTGCCGATTGCGAACGCGCGCTGGAAGTGTTGGGAGAGGTGCTGGGCGCCGGGTTCTAGCTTGGTTTGCTCTCCGCTGTTTTGCGCTTCGAACGGAACGCAACGCATCCTCGGCAACAATGCGGCCGATAAGACCTGTCGCATCACACCGTCATAGTTAAGCGCCGAGACCGAGTAGTTTGGCCGCGTTGCCGCCAAAGATTTTTTGCTTGTCCACATCGGGTATGCGCAATGCAGCCACGGTAGCTACGGCGCGCTTAAGCGGAATCGGCACCGGAGGCGAGTCGCTGCCAAAGACGACGTGATCGATCCCGACGGTATCGATGGCGCATTGCACCGCCGGTGGATGGTAGCAGACCGTGTCGAAATAAAGCTGCTTCATATAAGACGCCGGTGGACGGGTCATTATATCGGGCTCCCAGGGGCCAAAACTCTCGTCTTTCCGAAGTTCGTAGCCGAAGCCATAGCGGCCTGGCAGCATTGGCAGGGCCCCTCCGACGTGAGCGCAGACCATCTTCAGTTTGGGAAAACGCTCAAAACCGCCGGTGAATATAAAGCGGGTCAATGACAGCGTCGTGTCGAATGGGCGACCGAGCATTTCAGGAAGTCGGAAAATCTCCATCTTCTCATTTCCGATGGTGAACTTGGGTGGATGGACGAAAAGCGGCACGTCTAGGTCGCTCGCCAGCTGGAAGAAGGGAACCGCGCGCGGCGAATCGAGATATTCCCCGTTGACGCTCGAATTGATCATAATGCCTCTGAGTTTATATTCCTTGACCGCGCGTTCTGTCTCTTTAAGAATCTGTCCATCATCGAAGGGCACTGAACAGGCGAGGCCGAGCAGCCGCTTGGGATGCTTGGTAGTTAGTTCCGCGGCATGC
>DATACQ010000323.1:0-4003 GCA_036258955.1 Binatia bacterium | reverse complement strand
ATTTCCACGTCTGCGCCGACTCTTCTACATGCGAATCCGCATCGAACGTCATCAAAGTAATTCTCCCAAACAAAAATAATCTAATCAGTGTTATCGTCCCGAGGTGAAGACTGCAATGGCGCGCACAAGGCGAAACCCACTTCATCCTCTTTTTTTCATTTGGCAGATGAAATAAAGATTTTCTGTTTCAACCGAAACGCTGGCCAGGAAAGGGAGACAAACTATGTTGGAGCTTTATCACAATGACATGTCGACATGCGCGCAAAAAGTTCGTCTTACGCTCGCGGAAAAAGGTCTTGCGTGGGAGAGTCAGCATCTTGATCTCAGGGCAGGTGATCAGCAGAAACCCGAGTATTTGAAGCTCAACCCCAGAGGTGTCGTGCCCACCATCGTCGATCAGGGGAAAGTCGTGCGGGAATCCACGGTAATTATGGAATACCTTGATGATGAGTACCCAAACCCGTCTCTCCGTCCATCCGATTCGCATGCACGAGCACAGATGCGTTTATGGACCAAACGGCTCGACGAGGGCCATCATGATATCGCAACTGCCACGCTCAGCATGGGAGTCGCCTTTCGTTTCCAGTATCTCGACAAGGGACAGGAAGCGTGCGACGCTCTGATAAACAGAATACCAGATCCCATCAGACGAGAGCGGCGACGGGATATCATTTATAACGGGGTAGAGGCGCGAGAATTCAAAACCGCCGTGCGCATGTGGGAAGCGCTGCTCACGGACATGGAAAAAACACTTGATGACAGCCGTTGGCTAGCGGATGACAACTATTCGCTCGCGGACGCGGCTTATACGCCTTACCTCACTCGGCTCGACCATTTGAACCTCTTCGAGTGGATCGCAAAACGCCCTCGGCTCGCGAACTGGTACGATCGAATACGCGCTCGGCCCAGCTATGACAGCGCGATCAGACAATGGGAAAACCGCGCGTATATTGATCTTATGAACACGAAGGGCGGTGAAGTCTGGCCGATAATGAAACGGATGATCGACGAGCTTTAGATGGAAAAAGGGCCGAAATAACTATGTTCAAGCCGTTCAACCGTCTCAGATAAAGGCTTTAGGTCACATCTTGTCAGGTTGGTGAAAAAAGATTCGCAATGCTTCGAGAGCCTCAGGATGAACGGAAATCGTCAACGCTATCAAAAACGCTCCGCTCGCCCTGCTCGTCGAAGGACTCCGAGAGAGTTTTTGAACGGCCTGTTATATGTTGGCATTCCGAAATTTGTCGATCTCACCACGTGATCAACGTGAGAGCGCGGTCCTGTTGTGCAGTTTGGACGGATTATCCCGGATTACCCACCGCGCCGTTAGAAGGTCTCTCGAGTAACAAGAGGCAAACCACTCACGATTTCGGTCTTCGGCCTCCTGCTAAAGTAAGTTTTCCACCAGCGAGGCAGGCTCGATCTCGGCGGCCCGTGGATCCTGCCTGGCGACCTCACGCAAAATAGCGCTCAGAGAATTCATCGATGGCATGACTGACGATTCGAATTCCCGCGCGAAGAGCGTGTAGCATTTTTCTACTACTTGCGGGTGCTCCGCTAGCGCCGGAAGCCGGCGGCTGATTTCTTGCATCGTCTCCTGCGGTCGCTTCTTGAACAGGCGCACGCTTTCCGCATAGATCGCTACAATCTTGCGCGCCAGTTCCCTATGTTCCTGGAGAAAGCGCCGCGTCGTGGCAAGCGGCACCCAGTGGCAGTCCAGCTCAAGGCTATCGGCGATCACGCGAAATCCCAACGCCTCGGCCAAAAAAGCCTTCTCGGGTGGCAGCAGCGCCGCGTCGATCTTTTTCTCCAGCAGCGCCTCGTAGCTTCTATCGTTGATTCCCGAGTCCACGACGTTGAGATCACCGCCGATCTCGAGGCCCCATTTTCGCAGCAGCGCAAGCATGACCATACCGGCCATCCGCTTCGGTTCATTGATGCCGACGCGCTTTCCTTTGAGATCCGAAATTCGAGTGATCGCCGGATCGGCAGCGAGAAAAAAGGCCGGGCGGTTTAATAAACCGGCGACGATCACGAGATCGCTGCCTCCAAGCACCGAGAAAATCAACGAAGGAGCGTTGGGCGTGCCGATGGGAGTGGCTCCCGACACGATATCGGGCACCGCGCGCTCTTCATCGCGCTGATTCACGATTTCTATGACAAGCTTCTCGCGTTCGAAAAGTCCCGACGCCTGCGCAATGAACGGCAAAAAACGTCCGATACTGGCTACGCCGATTCCGAGCTTAATCGGATTCATTAATTCTTCACAGGCTTGTCGGCAGTGTCAGGCCGCCCGCCCTGAGCGTAGAGGAGCGTTCTGAGAAGCCGATCACAGTCCAAAGATATTCTGAAACTCGGCCATATGCTGCTTTAGCTGGTTGCCGAACTCCGGGCCGACAACATGGTCATTAGATTTTACTGTTGTGCTGTGGTTTTCATGCCGAACAAGCGCATGGCGTTGCCGCCAAGAATCTTTTCCTTGTCCGCTTCGGATAGGTCGCTCATCGCTTTGATCGGCGCCACGGTATTCGGCCAGGTGGAAATGGCGTCGCCGTGGTCGAAATCGCTGCCGATGATGATGTTGTGGTTCGGCCACATGTCGACTATTTTTGGCAGATAATCTTCCCACGCAATCGCCGCGACGTACAGCTGGTCGAAGTAGGCGCTCGGCTCTTTCTTGAGTTTATCGCGCTTGCGAAAGAAATCGTTGACCGATGTGGTTCCCGGCGATTCGCCCAAGGTGTGATGGTTGAGCGTCCTCATCAACCACGGCACCCAGCCCACCCCTCCTTCGAACACGGCGATGCGCAAGGACGGGAAACGATCGAATACGCCGCTCATGATCAGCCGCGCCGCGCTCACCATGTACGTGAGCGGAAAGCCGAGCGCCGTTGCCAGCATTTTGAAGCCGTCGTAGCGCTCGCTGCCGACGAGCCAGGGATGGCAATCCTGCGCTTCGAAGACGCGCGTGCCCGGATGCACCAGGATCGGCACGTCGAGCCGGCACACCTCCTCATAAAAAGGCCAGAGCACTTCCGCGTCGAGATCGCAATTGTCATGACCGCCCATCAGTTTGACACCCTTCATGCCGGGGTCCTTTACCGCGCGCCTGAGCTCGCGAATCGATTCCTCCACGTCCGGCAGGTAGACCCACGCGATGCCGATAAAAAAACCCCTGCCGGCGATCTCTTCGGCGACGGTGTCGTTGTAGGCGCGCGCCATTTCGACCCCGAGGTCGTGGTCCACCTCGTAGATGAGCGGTCGATTGTCGGGAATCACCACCTGGCAATCGAACCCTTCGCGCGCCATCACTTCACGGTGCATGTCCAGATTCCAGCGCGTCTCGCTGAAGGAATGAATCTTTTTGCCGTCGCGATAGTACGTAGCCGCATCGCCGGGAAATTTTTCGCCGTAGCGGATCATTTCACCGGCGCTCTTTTTGAATTCGAGATGGCCGCGGCCGGGATGATTCACTCGGTCGAGAAAGCGCACGGGCCAGTAATGCGTATCGCCGTCTATGTACATGCAAGCACCTCGCTGGCAATAATAATCACTCGATCCTACGGCCAAGCCGCGTATGAATCAACGGCCGCTTGCGGAGGAAATTTTAACTCTCAACGCGTGAACGCTGGCAGGGGCACCGCTAGACGACATGGTTCAGAGCGCGTTGAACTTTTGAAACCGGGTGCATTGGAAGGCGCACTCGCTTCAGCGGTATTTTTGTCGGTCCAGAGTCACTTCTGCTATTTTCCCGGCTTCCACCCCGATGCATCCAGTTCGGCGTTGATTTTGCGCGTTAGCGAGTAGTTATAAATCCGCTCTACCGGTGGAACATCTTTGGGCGCCAAAACCTTGAGCGCCTGGTCGAGATATTTTTTCTGTAGCTCTGCGCTGACGGTGCCATCGGGCGTCATGATCGGGCGCACCAGGTCATAATAGGCCGGCGAGATCTTCTTTTAGCTTCATGTAGCGAAGTAGGACGGGAATAGTGCCAGCTTTATTT
>DATACQ010000322.1:0-3705 GCA_036258955.1 Binatia bacterium | reverse complement strand
TCTACGAGGCTTATTCCTCGGACTCTGGGTCCAACACTCTGGACCGAGACGCGAAACTCGTTCACCCGGACCCCAGATTTTCGAAGGAGCACGCGAAGGTCACGAAGGGCTCAGATAATTTATTCTCTTCAACTTCGTACTACTATGACTCTAATGTTCGCGGCCTGCGCAAATCTTCGCAGTCTGACACGAGGGCAGAAAAAGAATTTCTCCCGCAAAGCATGTCCTGAGCCACGTCGAAGGGACGCTAAGCTCGCAAAGAAAGATCCTCTTTGTTTCTCTGAACCTTGGCGCCGTTGCGCCTTTGCGAGAGGCGCTCCGATTGGTTGCGGCTCTGCCGCGCTAAGCTCTTCGTGACCTCTACCGGTGAAGGGCGTCAATTAGCTAAGTTAGGTTCGCTGAAATCTGCTTAAGCCCGGGAAGTTTCAACTGTAACGTTGCAAGGACGCAAAATAGGCGCAGATCGCCGCCACGCTTGCAAATGCGGATCGGAATAGGGGACGGTCGCGACCGTCCCGTAAAGATTCCAAACCGGCCCAAGTTGGATTGCAACCATTATCACGGTCTTAGGCCCGGATTCACGAGATTTCGTCCGAGGAAATAAGCCTCTCTGATCGCGGCCAATAGAGTTGTACCTCGAGGCGGACGGCAAATACTTCTATTCCGGGAGGCATCGAGCGAAAGGCAAATCGCGGCGAAGATGAACAAGTCGGCGCACCTGTGTACTCCCGTGTCCGCTCTCTTCGAGGCTTGCTCCCTCGGACTGAACACTGTGTCACAAGTTTTCCCCGACCATGAATAATGCGGGCTGGTTTATCGACTCAGGCCCGCGATTAATGGCGTCACATACACTTCTACTGCAGCTGCAACCAACAACAACGGAACAATAAGGCTGAAATAAATACGTAAGCCAGCGCCAAGCTCCGAAAACAGGGTCTTGTCTGCCTTGCCTGCCAACCGCCGCCATGCATGGGCTCCCAGCCTAAGACCGATACTCGTGCCCAAGAAAATCGCCGGCAGCTCCAGCACTCCATGTGGAACTATGGTCATGATCGACTCCCATAATCCCCTCGTTGCCGCGGCGACCGGCAGTACCGCGCCAAGAATCGCGCCATTCACGATCAGAAGTATCGCCGGCGCGAGACCGAGCAACGGGCCGAGTAAAATCACCAGGAGCGTCTTCAAGCTGTTGTTGAAAAAAATGGCTATAGCAAGTTGTAGCCGGGGTAGCCCGCGAAACATTTGGGCAAATTGCTGCAATAGTTGCTGGAGTTGTGTCGCGAGTTGGGGGACATAGATGATCGCCAACCCGCCCGCCATCGCCGCCGCGCAAAATAACAAGACACTGATCACCGCGAATGGTCGCAGTCGGTTAATATCGTCACGACGGAGAATGAAACCGTAGTTCGTCATCGTGGTTTGTTCTTCGCTAGTAGTCTAGCAAAGGGTATGAAATGAAAACAGTCAACCGCGCACGCGTTACGCGAAGAACGTTGCAACAGGCTGGCCGGCGGCTCTTGCTGCAATGGGCCCGAACGAGCGCTGCGGGTGTTATAAACGCATGTTGCGGCGGCATGCTTGTCATGGGGTTCTTAGTCACGCCTGCTGCCCCGCGGCTCCCGGCTTCCGGTTGATTCCGCAGCGCCGCAGGACTAAAAACACGAGAATGAAGATAACCGCTGCTAAAACGCAGATGGTTCGGTTGCCGATGGAGGAACCGCTCGCAGGAGGAGGAGCCGGGTTCGCACGATCACACCTGGATTTCGTCACACTCCGACTGGAGACAGATTGCGGTATCGACGGCATTGGTGTGACATTCTTCGGAGCGACTCTTACGCCGGCATTAAAACTGGCCGTGGATCTGCTCGGACAGTTGATAGTGGGCGAGGACCCGCTGCGCATCGAGTTTGTCGTCCAGAAACTGCAAGACGCCGCTCGTAGTGCCGGCCCCGCCGGAATTTCGACTCTTGCCGTGGCGCCGTTCGATATTGCGCTGTGGGACCTTAAGGGTAAAGTTTTGGGGCGATCCATTGCACAGCTGTTGGGCGGTTTGCGCGAGCGAGTCCCTGCTTATGCGAGCGGCGCATTGTCGCGCACTGCGCCGCTGGAGAAAGTTCTGAAATCCGCCCGGATTCTCGTCGAAAAAGGTTACCGCCAGATGAAGACCCAACTCGCATTGCCGGGTGAGACCAGCCCGCGTGCCGAAGCGGAGCGCGCCCGGCTGATCCGCCAGGCGGTCGGACCCGACATCGATTTGATGTGCGACATCAATCAGCGTTGGAGCGTGAACCAGGCCATCGAGATCGGAAAACGAGTGGAGGACGTTCATTTTTTATGGCTCGAAGATGTTACCATACCTGACGATTATGCTGGCCTCGCTACGGTTGCCGATGCTCTGGCGACGCCGCTCGCCGGCGGTGAATATCTCTATGGCATTACGCCGTTCCGCCACATGCTGGAAGCTCGATCGGTGGATATCGTGATGATCGATCTGCTGCGCGTCGGCGGTATCGGCAATTGGATGAAAGTTGCCGGGATGGCCGAAGCTTTCAACCTGCCGGTAGTGAGTCACCTGTTGCCGGAAATTCACGTTCATCTCGTATCGGCGGCACCTAACGGGCTGACCGTTGAATATATGCCGTGGTCGTTTAGGCTCTTCGAGGAAGTTCCGGTTCCGGTGAGTGGCGAGCTCACCGTCCCAGCAAAACCGGGTCTCGGTTTAGAGTTCAGCCACGAACTCGACCGCTATGTTATCCGTAGCGCTTAGACCGTCAGCCTCAAAGCTCAACCTGTCGTTGTAGGCTAACAAAGGAGGAGAGTATGAGCACGGCATCGGATGGCAAGTGGCGTAACGATGGCGTTCGAATCGTTCTTGGCACTCAACTTGATTTGAACACTCCCCAAACACCGGGCATGACCCGGGCAGCGGCCATCAATCGCGCGCTCGCCGGGGCGAATAAACTTTGGGCGGGCACTGTTGATGTCCACCCGAACGCGAAAACGGCGCCGCACCATCACGGCGCGCTCGAGAGCATAATTTATATCGTCAGCGGGAGAGCTCGCATGAGATGGGGGGACCGGCTTGAGTTTTTTGCGGAAGCCGGCCCGGGTGACTTTATCTTTGTTCCGCCCTTTGTGCCGCATCAAGAAATCAACGCTAATCCCACCGAGCCTCTCAAGTGTATTGTGGTGCGCAGCGATCAAGAACCGATCGTCGTAAACTTGGCCATACCGGCTGAGGAAAACCCGGAGGAGATCTTCTGGATCGATCCGGCCCATCCCAAGCCGAGCAGTTGATTCTGGAGGAACAACGCCAAAGAGAACGCCGCTCGGCCCGAACGCGGCAGCTCATTCGCAATCCGCGACTATCCTCGACACAGTGTAAAGGTTCAACGGAGCGCAGCGGGTCAGACGACGTGAGCGTGTTAACGGCCGCAATTTCATCCCATGAACAAACGACGCTGCCCCTGGGTGGATATGAGCAAGTCCGATTACGTTGCATACCACGACAAGGAGTGGGGTGTGCCGGTGCATGACGATCGAAGAATGTTCGAGTTCATAACACTCGAAGCGGCACAGGCTGGGCTCAGCTGGTATACGGTGTTGCGGAAACGCGATGCATACCGCCAGGCCTTCGCCGGCTTTGAAGCGCAGAAGGTCGCCCGGTTCGACAAACGGCGCATCGAGCAGTTGCTGCGCAACGAC
>DATACQ010000321.1:0-4342 GCA_036258955.1 Binatia bacterium | reverse complement strand
CTATAAAGCACCGCGCGCTCTATGCCGACGTCTTCCATAAATTCGAGCCAACCGTTTTCACGAACCTGTCTGAATGCGCCTGGAACCAGTTGAAATAAACTTGCCGAATGCAGGTGGTCGAGCGGCGGGAAGATTCGTCCTTTGAAGCGGCCGCTCTTTATGTACGGCTCCGGCATATACTGCAAAAGCGCATCCCAGTCTTCCATGACATGTCCATCGCCGTCGACAATAGGGATTCCATTCCATGCCATTGGCAGATCCTCCTTCGCTGAATTTAAATTACCGTAAAATCGGCGTGCCAGGCAATGAAGAAGAGCCGGCGGGAGGGCGGCCTGCCGACAGGTGAAGTCTCGGTAGCTGAGGCGAAGCAATCATCCGAGATCTCGACGGGCTGCCACTTACGCTCACGGATGAAGCTCTGGCGGTTTTAGAGGATATCGCGTCCGCGTTTCAACAGCTGGCCCATGCCAAAGAACATTGCTGACGGAAGCCATACCCATTTGAGTTCGCTTAACAGAACCTCGATCCCGCGCCATGAGAAGAAGCTGACGACGCCGATGGGCGATACTTGTATGGGTCGATAAGGAAAGAAGTAGCGCCTGTTGCTGAACGGGGCAAAAAATCCCACTCCTAAGCCCCCGTTAGTGAGTGCATCCAACACCGGATGGGACAGGGTTGATAAAAATAGGAAGAGAAAAATCACTAATGGACTACCATGACTGTTTTGAAACAACGTCAACGTTACCAATATAGCCAGCGCGGCGGCAAAAGATATCGAGTGAGTTAAACCACGGTGCCCCAGCATGTCGCCATATTGAATACCGAACTCAAACCCTATTACGTCCAGGTCCGGAATAACCGAGCAAACGCAGCCGGCCAGAACCAATGAAGAGGACGCGGCATCTCGGGGCAGCAATACAGAAAGCGCAATGGGTACAGCGGGGTGCGTGATAACTGTGCACATGCACTCATGTTTGTACCAATAGTGCGTATTACTCAAGGGAACGAGATCAGTCCTTCTAGAGCGGTTACAAGAAACGAACTAGCTACCGCGTTGCTAATTGCTCGAGCCGCGAGCGCGGCAACGATGTTCACGTTGCCGTTTACGCCGTTAACGCCCGCAGACATTCTCGAAGAGATTCATTTTCCCGGGCGTTACGAGCGCACCGCAAGTCCCTGTTAGGAATGGAGAAATCTTTTTAGCCGGCCGCTAGCTTCCTGGCATTCCCATTGCTGTGTCTTTGAACAGATCCGCACAGCGCGGATTTCGAGAAGAATAAAAAATGGTCTTAAGCGAAGGAGAAAATCATGGCAGCAGCGGCAGTGTTTTGCGCTTTCCTGGCACCGTTTGTTGCACTGATTGCCGGGTTAGCACTCGTTACCTTGTCGCCTTTAAGTCGGGCGTCCCGGCTCAAAAAAATTCTCCTGGTTGCGTTGTTTGTCGGCGGGGTGACGGCGCTAGGATGGGCGCCAATGCTCTTGTCCAGCAGTATTGGCGTATGGGCTTATGTCTGCGTACTTGCGATTTCGAGTTTTTATCAGGCCATAGTCATCTTTTTCGTTTCCACGGAGATGTTGAGCGACAAATTGAATGACAAGCCCCGGCACAGATCGTTGCGTCCTCATAATGTCGTCTAAGTCTACCGTTCGTTCTGTGGAATGACTTCGCCCGACCGGCACTTTCCTCTCAGCTTGCAGCCTTCTGAGCGGCCGGGATCCGCTGGTCTCTTTGCCCTCATTTCTGATCCGGCGTATTTGTTTGCCCTTCAGTTGAATACAATCCAATACCCGTGTCTAATCATACTGTGTGCCGGCATCAATTATGATGATGAAAATCGACATCGAGACGCGAATAGCGCTCAACGACGGTTACGCGATCCCACAGCTTGGCTTAGGCGTGTGGCAGATTCGCTCCGGGAAGGTTTGTGAAGCGGCAGTGCTTGCCGCCTTGGAAGCGGGCTATCGCCATATCGACACCGCGGCGATGTATGGCAACGAAGAGAGTGTCGGCGCCGGTATCCGGTCGAGCGGCATTCCGCGAGAAAACATTTTTGTCACGACAAAACTTTGGAATTCCGATCATGGAAATCCCGAGCGAGCACTGGAGACGAGCCTGCGCAAGCTCAACATGGACTATGTGGATCTTTACCTCATCCACTATCCGGTGCGACAACGGCGCCAGAGCTGGCGCGTTCTGGAAGCGCTACGAGCAAAGGGCAAAACGCGCTCAATTGGCGTCAGCAATTTCACCATCAAACATTTGACGGAGCTACTCGCAGACGCCGATACAGTTCCGGCAGTAAACCAGGTGGAGTTTCATCCCTATCTCTACCAGCGAGATCTGCTGGAGTACTGCCGCAGCAAAAGGATTGTCATCGAGGCGTACAGCCCCTTGACTCATGGAGAGCGCTTGAGGGACGGGAAGCTTGTCACAATCGCCAATCGATATGCTTCCGCGGTGTCGGACCCCGCGCAGAGCCGTTCAAAACGGCCTCCTGCGAGCAGTTCGCCTCACGCTCCGCAAACGAAATCGACCGCGCAAATCCTGATCCGCTGGGCTTTGCAGCATGAACTGGTCGTTATTCCAAAGTCGTCCAAGCCCCAACGAATCCTGGAAAACGCGGATGTTTTCGATTTTGAAATATCCCCAGACGACATGCAGCTCCTGGATACTTTCAACGAAAACCTCCGAACGTGCTGGGACCCAACCAACGCCCCCTGAGATCAGAGCGGCATGCGACCTCGTGTTCCGCTACGCCAAAAATCTGTCGATACTAAAGCTCCCAATGTCGATCTTACTCCTTCCATCAAGAATCAGCTCCGAAACAACCTCGCCGACCGCCGCCGAATGCTTAAATCCATGTCCCGAGCAAGGTGAAGCAATGAGAATTCGATCGCTGCCGGGATGGAAGTCGATCACAAAATCTGCATCCGGCGTCGTCGTGTAAAGACAAACTACTGCAGCCTCGCATCTATTCGAAACTGCGGGAAGCCGGGCCTCGATGTAGTCCCTGTACATAGACCGCTCTTCTTCCGTGCTGATTGTGCGCTGCACCTGGTCAGGGGACGTCGTGCTGGCGTATTGTTCGCTTGCCACCTTCATCGACCGCCGATCGAGACTCGGAAAGCCGTAGAAACCAATGTGCCCGCCTTTTTCGAAGGCCCAGATGAAAATCGGGAAAGTTTTCGGCGAGAATGCTGCCTGAGAACCATCTCTTATCCGAAACCAGTACATTACCTGCCGGTACACTTTAAAATGTTTGGCGTTCAGAGGTTGCAGAAACCGTGCTATCCAAGCGCCGGCGGCAAGTACAACCGTGCCGGCCTGGTAAACTGAGCGCTCCGTTCTTACGGTCACGCCGGAAGCTCCGGGATCAACCGAAACGACTCTCTCATTCATCCGAATTGCCGCACCCCAGGTTTTGGCAAGAGCCAATTGTGCCTGAATGCACAGCTCCGGTTGCAGAAATCCCGCGCCGTACTCGAAATAGCCGCGCTCGTTGGTTATCGCGAACTGCGGATAACGCCGCTTGAGATCTCTTGTTTCAAGAATTTCATGAGCAATGTTGAATTCCCTGGCACAGCGAACCGTTTGATCGAAGAAGTTGCGCCGGCCATGCGTCGTGGCGGCGCCCTGCTGGGTTTCCAACACAAGACCTCCGGTGATGGTTAGCAACTCTTTCGCGGAGTGGCGCTCGAGCTCGCGCCATAACTCGTATGAGCGCAGGGCTAAGGGCGTGTAGGCTGCGCCCTCACCAATGGCTTGGCGAATAATGCGACTCTCACCGTGGGTGGAGCCGTAATGGTGCGGCGGCGAGAACTGATCTATGCCCAGCACCCGACTACCTCGTTTTGCGAGTTGGAAGACGGTAGCGCTTCCCACCGCGCCCAAACCAATCACGATGGTATCGAACTTGTTGTCCATCGGCGTAGTGTCCGAGTTAGGACTTCCGCAGCCAATTCGAGGGATCCATTTCTTGCACGTCCGATGCCGTTATGCGAGCCCCTACCTTCCTTGCGATCCCGACGATTTTGCGCATACTGTAGGAAAGAGAATATCCATACCGATGTCTGCTGAATCAGAAAAGTGAAACCCTTCAAGCGTCACGGTTCTGTTGACCGCATTCCGATGCGAGAGTGGATTTACCCGACGGGAATGGTTTGCTGTCCCATGAAGATGAGCGGCGTGGCCCTGATGAAATGCGCCGAGATGCAAAAACAGTTCGGCTGCGGAAGCCTTCGACAGTTCAGGATTCTTACGAGTACAAAGCCGAATAAAGTACCGTTTTACTGGCCTTGGTTGCGACGCCGTAGCGAGTGCGCGGCGCGCGCAAACGAAAGA
>DATACQ010000320.1:0-9309 GCA_036258955.1 Binatia bacterium | reverse complement strand
TGAACGAGTTTCGCGTCTCGGTCCAGAGTGTTGGATCCAGAGTCCGAGGAGTAAGCCTCGTAGAGAGCGGACACAGGACTGTTAAGGGTCGCCGCCTTGTGCGTATTAGCGCTAATGGGCATTTCTTCTCTGAGTTGCCTTGCTCTATGTGGTCGCCGTTCGCCTCAAGGTACTGCACTATTGGCCGCGACCGAAGAGGCTTGCTCTCGGACGGCGGCACGCACAGTGCGGGCCATTTTCATCGTCGGTGGGCGAGCGTAAGCTTATGAACACTTCGTGGTGAGACCGTATTGTACGGTGGAATTCTTTTAATCGTCCAGTGGGCGGGCGGTGGCACGGCTTCTGAGAAAATCCAACAGCGGTTGAGAGCTGGCGGGTATGGTCATGTCGTCAAACGAAGCTTTGATCGTCCGGCCTTTGTCCTCGACCGTCACCTCATAGTTCGTTAGATCCGCTCCGCGGCTTTTCTTACTCCCGACCTGATCCAAACCCGCCTGCGTAATCAGACGTTCGAGCTCTGCGGCTTCTGCAGCCGGCAGCTTCTCGGAGTCCAGCTCCGAACCTAAACTTAAACCGGCAAAACCGCCGGTCTGGCGAAAACGAATTTTCATTACTTGCTAGAAGCCAACGCTCTTCCAACCTTTGGCAACCGCCTTGTGTTCTTTGCTGCCATTGCCGAAAAGCGTTGCGGCACTCTCCGTGCTGAGTTCCACCATGTCGTTAAAGTTGCTGCTGGCGTTCAACTTGAGCATAGTCTTGTACCAGATCTGGCCCGCACGTTCCCAAGCTCTGCCCCCGATCTCCGTCGCCGCCAAATAAAACGCGTGATTGGGAATTCCGGAGTTGATGTGCACACCGCCGTTGTCGCCGGAACCCGTATACTTGTCCCTGATGTGTTTGGGCTGTGGGTCGGTGCCGAGGAGCGGATCGTTCTCGTAAGCTTTTTCAGCTTTGAAAGTCCGCAAGCTCTTTGCGCTGGTTTCGGGTCCCATGATATCCGCGCCGATCAGCCAATCTGCCTTCGCCGCTGTCTGCCGCTTGCTCCACTGCTTCACCAGAGAACCAAAGACATCAGCGAAGTGCTCGTTGAGCGCGCCCGGTTCCTTAGAATAAACTAGATTGCAGGTGTGAGATATGACCCCATGCGTCAACTCGTGCCCGACCACATCGAAGGATTTCGTGAATCGAATGAAAATACGGCCGTCGCCATCGCCATAGCACATCTGTTCGCCCGTCCAAAATGCGTTGTTCAGCCCTTGGCCCAAATGGACGCTGGAGATGAGCGACATGCCGCTATCGTCAAGCGAGTTGCGGCTGAAGAGCTTGCGGTAAAAATTGTATGTAGATCCCGAATAACTAAACGCTTCATTGACCGGCGGGTCAGAGTTCTTTGCATCTCTCTCGGCGCGTACCAAACGCCCTGGAAGATCGTTAAAACCGCCATTCTTCACATCATAAACCAAGCGGTGGCGGCGAAAACTCGGCGATGGCGTTGCCGCCCAGGCCGGCATCGTTCTCAGCGTGGAACGCACGGCGCGGATCGCCGACGCGGTGGCGATCGCATCGATGGCGAGTCGCCGGATCCGCGCATCGCTGGATTGCGCCATGTGATCCAGGACGTAAGGCGGGATGAAAGAACAAAACGCGTAGCCGTTAGCGCCGCGAGTATCGTTCGGAAGCGTCATCAACAAACCTCCACTGCTTTAAAGACTCTTTTGCGTCCGGTGTAAACCTCGCCAACATACCCTCGCTCGCCGTATGACACAAGAAAAAAATGCGTCCGTGTAGCATCCGATTTCGAGCGTACGGATCTCGAGCACTGCTTGAACGAAGTGGTCAAGTTTGTCTATAAGTGAGTTAGACACACTGGTGTATAGGGACGGTCGCCACGGTCCCGACGTTGTCCAGCCACTCGTGGGCGTGGGCCGAATTTCCGAAACTCTCGTTAAAACTGAAAGGACAGCACAGATGACAGCTAAACTCGGGACAAGAATCATTGATGGAGACGGCCATGTCATGGAGGACAACGCGGGAATCATCGCTCACATGGAGGGAGCGTATCGCGAAATCGCGGGCCGCAAAGGTATCTGTTTTCCGCCACTGGACCATCTTCACTCAGGGCGCGCGGTCGAGACGCCGCCGCAGCGCGATCAGCGCCCTCCCGTTGGACCGCGGGGCTGGATTGACTTTCTGGATGACGTCGGCATCGAATGGACGGTGCTCTACCCTACGGTTGCACTATCCTACGGCAAGATTGTCAGCCGCGATTACGCGGTAGCCGTCTGCAAGGCCTACAATGATTGGCTCGCGGAAACGTATGTGAAATACAACCCGCGCTTTAAAGGCATGGCTATCATTCCGATGCAGGATCCTGAGGAAGCCGCAAAAGAGATGCGACGGGCGGTCACGCAACTGGGCATGTTGGGAGCCATGATGCCATCCAACGGTCTCGCTCAATTATTGGGCGCCAAGCAATTCTGGCCAGTTTACGAGGAGGCCAATCGCCTGGGTTGCTGTCTTGCCGTGCACGGCGGCGCTCACGACCGATTTGGCATGGATCATATGAACATGTACGTGCCGGTTCACGCGCTCGGGCACCCTTGGGGATTGACGATCAATTGCGCTGATATCGTCTACAACGGCATATTCGACCGCTTTCCGCGCGTGCGCATCGCGTTTTTGGAGGGCGGCATCGCTTGGCTGTTGCTAATGCTTGAGCGTCTTCACGCTTCCCATGAAACGCACTTCCAACATATTCCTGATAATGAATTCGGCGTGCGTGAGGGCGAAGACCCCGCCAAGTACGTTAAAAGCCTGATCAACGAAGGCCGCATTTATCTTGGCATCGAAACTGAAGAGTTGACCATGCCGTTTGCAATCAAAGTCGTCGGCAACTCGCCCTTCTTATATTCTTCGGATTTTCCCCACGAAGTGACCAATGAGAGCTGCAAACACGATCTTGGGGAACTGATGGAAAGCGATGAGATTTCCGAAGACGATAAGGCGGCGATGCTCTGGCGCAACGCGGAGACATTCTACCGGCTGCCGCTCTGATAAGTAGTCATCAGGCGGGAGGCAAGAGGTGGAGCGGAATTCATTTTGAAATCCTCTCCTGTCCTGAGAGCAATCGCCAATTGGGTCACTGAGATTACCGTTTGAAAGGAACGTCTATGGCTACGTGTCGCGCCGCGGTCATAACAGAACACAATAAGCCGTTATCGATCGAGCAAGTGCAAATTCCGCAACTCGATCCGGGCTCGTTACTCATTAAAATTACGGCATCTACATTGTGCGGCACCGACGTGCACCGCTGGCACGGGCCATTGGGCGGCGCCGATACGCTGCCGATTATTACCGGGCATGAGCCATGCGGCGTTGTCGAAGATATCGCCGGCACACGCACGGATATTCTGGGGAATCCCGTGAAGCGCGGCGATCGGGTGGTATGGAGTTATGTTGCCTGCGGTAGCTGTTATTATTGCGCGGTAGCGTTACAGCCGTGCATCTGTCCAGGCCGTGCTTCCTGGGGCCACAACCGCAGTGATCAACATCCATATCTGCTGGGTAGCTGCTCTGAGTACATGTACGTGCCTAAAGAATGTTTGATTATCAAAGTTCCCGAAGAAGTTTCCTCGGCTTCGGCAGCGGCATCCGCGTGCGCTTACCGGACAGTGATGCATGGCTTTGACCGGTTAGGACCTATCAAGAGTCACGAGACCGTGGTGATTCAGGGCAGCGGCCCATTGGGAAACTTCGCAACCGCCGTGGCTCGGGATCACGGGGCTAAAAAGGTTCTGGTGATCGGGGCGCCAGCCAATCGGCTCGAAGTCACAAAGCGCATGGGGGCCGACGCGGTGCTGAATCTGGAAGAGGTCAGCGACGAGAAGGAACGCCGTCAATGGGTGCGCGAGCATACAGAAGGTCGCGGCGCGGACATCGTCATTCAGGTGGCCAACAATATGGCAGTGCCCGAGGGACTCACGCTGCTGCGCGGCGGAGGGCGCTATTTGAATATCGGCGCCGGCGGCAAGGCCAACATTGCCGTGGAGCGTATACCTCAAGAAATGCTCTTCATCACAGTCCGCTCGGCGGAACCGCGGCACTGGCTGCAAGCTATCGACTTTCTCGCATCGCGCAAGAAATCTTTTCCTTTCGAGAGCATGATCAGCAAAAGCTATAAACTCGAAGAGATTAATGATGCGATGGAGGCAATGGCGAGCTATCAGGTAGTCAAACCGGTCATTAACTTGTAAAAGTCGCTCCGCTCCCGTTCCAGGCGTTTCAATCGTTCAAATGTTCAATGTGGAGAATCTCAGATCTGAGGTCCCGGGTCTGGAGTTTGTCAATCTCGACACTAGACTCTAGACACTAGACGCGTCTACTTCATCGTAAACGCTTCCTTCACAAACAGACTCTCGAACGCAAGCTCTTTCTTTACCAATCCCTGCTCGATCTGGTACCGGTTTAGTGCTTGAATGGATTTCTTGTCGGATTCAGTGAGCACGCCGGCGTAGGGATCATAACCGAGCAGGTCGCGTTCTTTGGCGTAACCCTCCACTTGGTCGGCAGTCATATACTTGGGCGCAAGCCTGTTGGCTTCGCGGAAAGCTTCGATCACCTTCGCGGTTAAATCCGGGTACTTTTCCGCCGTCTCCTCTTTGATAGTCATGATGTGGATGATCGGATAAATTTGCGTTCGTTTGACGTAGCGAATGATCTCCTCCGTGTCCTCGAACAACGGTTTCACGCCGGGAGACTTGCCCATGGTCTCCGGCAAAGATCCCCCTCCGAACAGCGACGCATATCCGGAGTCGCCGGGAACGAGAGCGGCGCCGAGCTTGCCCTCGCTAACTAACTGCGCAAGCTGCGCTTTTTCCTGGCCGAACGGCGGCGGCGGCTCGATCCGCTCGACCTTTACGGGCAGCTCGTTGCCGATGTAAACTTCCCGCCCCGACACAAACCAGCCGACGTCAGTAGTTCCGATTCCGTGCTCATCCAAGAGGTACCCGCGCGCCCAGGATACTGCAGTAGCGCCGTAACGGAACGCGCCTATTTGTTTGCCTTTGAGGTCTCGGGGGTCCTTTAGGCTGCCCTCGCGGTAAAAAATATTGCGCTGTCGCGGACCGCGCTGGAAAAAAACCGGCAGTGCCGCAAACCGCCTACCCTTCTCCTTGGCGCGCATGAGGGTCGCCGTGGACATTTCGGCGACGTCGAATTCTCCCTCCATGAACCGGTGGTGCATTTCTCCCGGCGAATACTTATCGCCCGCATATTCGAAACTGTATCCGTCGAGCTCAACCAGCCCGTCAATGAGCGCGCGGTTACGAGGATTCGGGTTGGTGCTGAAGGTTATGCGCGGTTTGTTCGCCATAGAGAACCTCCGACGATTGTTGGGACTTAGGCTATTTCGAGAACCGGAGTGGTGGAGTATTGGAGTGTTGGAGCACTGAAGAATTGAAGTGCGGTCCCAGTACTCCAGCACTCCACCACTCCAGTCTTCCTCACCGCTCTCCCATGGGATTTCTACAGATGACGTTCAGGAGCGCCTGGCGCCTTTCTTTTTGCACCGCGTTCAAAGCGCGCTGTAGCGCGTTCGGCAACTCCTGCGGCTCTTCGACCCGTTCAGCGTAGGCCCCGCACGCCTGAGCCGTCAGCTCGAATTGCGGCGAAGGACTTAAATCGGTGCCTGGAAAGTTGTTGGTCCGGCGTGCAACGCCGTCGGGATAAAGCCCGCGCGCCGCGGAAATACTCGCGTTCCATACCTGATTGTTGTAGATCACCGTGAGAAAAGGAATGCGATACTTTTGCGCGGTAAAATGGCAGGCGGTGGGCGCGCAGAACATGTAAGAGCCGTCGCCGACTGCTGCGATCACTGTTGCGTCTGGAGCGCCAAGCTTGGCGCCAACCGCCGCGCCGAGAGCCCAGCCCAGATGACCCGCAGGTGGGGTGTTGAAATGCGACCCGGGTCGGTTGAGCGGGATGACTTCGGCGAGCTTCGACGTTACGGTCTCGTTAAGTAGGATCGTCTTGTCGTCCATGATATCGCCGATGCATTTTGACACCCAGATCGGATTCATCGGCTTCTGCTCTCTTGCGGCGCCGATACTCAAGGAAATCTCAGTCCTCCACGCCTCGTGTTCCGCCTCAGTCTTCTTGCGGCGCTCGTCAATCATGCGTGTATTGCCGCCGCCTGCCGCAAGCTTCTTACGTATAATCGAGTTCAGTGTAGGGAGTGCGACCTCCGAACAAGCGGTCACCGGCAGATCGGCTGGAAACCCCCAGCCGGGAATTCCGGTGAACAGGGGGTCCCGTTCCAGATGAATGATTTTGGCGTCAGACCTGATCGCGTCGCGGCGTGGCGGCTCCCATGGCACGTCAATATCGATGAAAAAAAGCACGTCCGCGTTCTTGGCGTATTTTAGCGTTTGATTGCCGACGTATAATCGATGATTGGTCGGGAAATTAACGTAATTCAAATTTTGCACCACTGGAATCGCTAGCGCCTCAGCCAATGCAACGAGATGCGCCACTGCCTCCGGGTTGCGGCCGAGGTACTTGGTCACGATAAGTGGATCGCTGGCGGCGAGTAATAGATCCGCAATCTCCTCCAGCGCCGCGGGATCCGCCTGCGCCTTAGAGGCCGGCGTGAGGGGACCTGAGATCACCTGCGTAGACTCTATGGCTTCGCATAGCCACTCCCTCGGCAGCGTCATATAAACCGGCCCGCGCGGCTCGCTCATGGCAATTTTGTATGCCCGAGCTACGACTGCCGGCAGGTTCTGATTCGTACGCACTTCGTAGTCCCACTTGACGAACTCCCGCACGATGCTTCCTTGATCTCGCGACTCCTGGCGCCAGTGAATGTTTTGGCTCTTGCCGCCACGCAGCTCACCTTCCGTAATCGGCGTGCGCCCCGCAAGCAGAAACAGCGGCACGTTAGACGAGTTCGCGTTGATGAGTCCGCCCAACGCATTGGCGGTTCCCGGCAGGGTGTGCACCAGCACCATTTGCGGCCGCTGAGTGACATTGTAATAGCCGTGCGCCATTGACACTGCGGCAAGTTCGTGAGGCACCACGATAGGTTGGATATCACGAGGATCTTCCTTGGCCATTTTTGCCATGGCTTCGATTAGCGGCCCGTGATCAGTGCCGGTATTGGCAAAAAGGTAGCGTACGCAGCCCAGCGCCTGCGCTTGCGCCAAGAATGCCTCCGCTCCGGTGGCGACGGGAATCGTCTTCATGTCTGCAGTCATGCATCACTCCTTCGCTTGCTGAAAGGGTGTTTTATTCGAAACTTCGCTCGCAGCTCACAGCCTGGAGATTACACGGGAGTTTCGAAGCGCGTCAAGGCGCAATCATTGCGCCGCCACTCGCTGCCCTTTTTCGGCGCCGCTGACGAAGCGCGCCGTCAACGTTCACTCGTTCAGCCGATCACGGCAGCCGCCCTACAAAGGACTTTTATGAAGTTGCGCCAGGACTCTCTGGCGAAAACTGCGGCGCTGCGCAGCGGATTCTCAAAGGAATGGACCGGTTACGTCCGGCGCAAGAGGCGGCGAAAGCGGCCGCCGATCGCGCTAGCGGCCTCATTTACCTCCTCAACGCCTAGCCAGCGGCAGGCAAGGTAGAAAGTCGTCGCGGCGAGGGTGATGGCCGATGCAACACGAGTCAACGCGAGTGCAAAGCCCGCAAGAGGCATCAAAGGAACAAGTTCGTTCACCGCCCATGCCACTAATGCCAGCGGCACAGACGCGACAGCGATGCGCAATGCGTTGGCGCCCAACTCCCGGCCGCCAATTCTGCCCAGCTTACGCCGCATGAAAAAACCGAGCAGCAAGAAATTGACCACTGCCACGGAGGAAGTGGAAACTGCCAGGCCGACGTGCCCAAAGTGCACGACAAGAAGAGAATTCATGATGTAATTGACAGCGATGGAGCCAAGACTGATCAGCATCGGCGTACGCGCGTCACCGAATGCGTAAAATGCCGGGGACAGAACTTTCACGGCGGCATAACCGCTCAAGCCGATGGCGTAAGCGGCCAGAGCATTGCCTGTTTGCATCGTATCAAACGACGTAAAACGGCCGTGTTCGAAGATTAACGCAATGATCGGGCGCGCCAGTACCGCAAGCCCGACGGCGGAAGGGATGCACAAGACAAATACCAAGGTGAGCGCATGGACCATTGTGCGGCGAAAGCGATCGTAATCGGCGCGGGCACTTTCCCGCGAAAGTTGCGGCAGGGCTGCCGTCGCGATGGCAACGCCGAAGACGCCGATGGGAAACTGCATAAATCGAAAAGCATAGTTCAACCATGATACGGGCCCGTTGATCACGAGGCCCGTAGCCGGATCGACAATCGAAGAGGCGAAGTTGGTATTGATGAAAACATTTATCTGCACCGCCGCCGTGCCAATCACCGCCGGTCCCATCATGCCGACGATCTGGCGCACGCCGGGATCGGTCAGACTCAACACCGGGCGATAGGTGAAGCCTACAGCGCGCAAGCTCGGCCACTGAACCGCAAATTGCAGAAAACCGCCAATCAAAGTGCCGTACGCCATACCTGCAATTGGACTCAGATCTAGATAAGGCCCGAGCACGAATCCAAGCAGTAGACCACCAATGATGGAGCCGAGATTAAAAAACGCGGATGCCAAAGCAGGGATGGCGAATCGTCCGTGGGCGTTGAGAACTCCCATCGCTTGTGCCGCCAGCGCCACGAAGAGCAGAAACGGAATCATGATACGGGTAAGCTCAATCGCCAACTCGGCCTTGCCCGGCAGCTGAGAAAATCCCGGAGCGAGTGTAGCAACGATGGCCGGCGCTCCATACCAGCCGACGACCGAGATAAGCGCGATGGCGATTATGATGAGAGTCGCCACGCGGTTTGAGAGCAGCCGCGCTTCTTTCTCGCCTTTTTTTTCGAGCACCTGGGTAAAGGTAGCCACGAACGCGGAAGAGAGCGCGCCCTCGGCGAAAAGATCCCGCAGCAGATTGGGAATACGGAAAGCCGTAAGGAAAGCGTCGTAGTGGAAGCCGGCCCCGAAAAAAACGGCGAACACCTGATCACGCACCAGCCCGAGGACACGGCTTGCCATGACGGCGAGGCCGATGACACCCGCATTGCGCGCGACATGGGCGCGCGGCGCTTCACTCGGCGAAGGTTCCATTTATTAAGGCAAGCAAATAGGTAATCGGTAGCATGAAATCGAGTGCCCGTCGATGTGGCCTAAGCGGCGCCCACAAACACTGCCGAAAACCAAATCGTCTCGAAAAATTCGAAACAAGCTCGAATCCAAATATCAAATCC
>DATACQ010000319.1:0-1954 GCA_036258955.1 Binatia bacterium | reverse complement strand
ATCAGCACTGTATGGCTTTCGCCATTCCAGCCGACGCCGAACCTCGACGATGGCTATGACATCTCCGATTACTACGGCGTCGACCCGCGCCATGGCTCGAGCGGCGATTTCGTCGAGTTTATGCATCAAGCCCAAAAGCGCGGGATCGATGTGGTCATGGATTTGGTCGTCAATCATACTTCGGATCAGCATCCATGGTTTCAGACGGCGCGAAAGAACAAAAACTCTTCCTATCACGACTGGTACGTCTGGTCGAAAAAGCGTCCGGCCAACTGGAAGAGCGGCATGGTCTTTCCAGGCGTGCAGGAATCGACTTGGACCTATGATAAAGAGGTGCGCGAATACTACTTCCACCGTTTTTATAAATTCCAACCGGATCTCAACATGCACAATCCGGCAGTCCGCGCTGAGATCCGCCGAATCATGGGGTACTGGCTCGAACTCGGCGTTTCTGGGTTCCGCGTCGATGCCGTGCCGTTCATCATTGAGTCGCCGCCCCAAGGTAAGAAAAAGCCGGAACTGCATTTTGAATATCTCCAGGAGATGCGCAAGTTTTTACAATGGCGCCGTGGCGACGGTATTCTCCTGGGGGAAGCCAATGTCGTTCCAGAGGAGACGTTGAATTATTTTGGCGACGAAGCTGACGGTATTCACATGATGTTCAACTTCTTCGTTAACCAGCACTTATTTTACACGCTTGCCACCGCAGAAGTTGCGCCTCTGGCAGCCGCGCTCAAAGCGACCAAGAAGCTTCCGCAGGGGGCACAATGGGCGCAGTTTTTGCGCAATCATGACGAGCTTGATTTAGGGCGGCTCACTGACGAGCAACGGGCCAAAGTTTTCGCGAAGTTCGGGCCAAAGCCGGAAATGCAGCTGTATGGTCGCGGCATCCGCCGCCGTCTCGCTTCTATGCTAGGCAATCAGCCACAGCTCGAGCTGGCTTACAGCGTCATGTTCTCACTGCCGGGCACGCCGGTCATCCGCTACGGCGATAAAATCGGCATGGGCGATGATCTCTCGCTCAAGGAACGCCATGCGGTGCGCACGCCTATGCAGTGGACCGACGATTCGCAGGCGGGCTTCTCGACCGCGGAAAAACTCGTCCATCCAGTCTTATCCAAAGGACCGTACCGCTATGATCAGGTCAATGTGGAGAAGCAGCGCCGCGATCCCGGCTCGCTGCTGAGCTGGACGGCATGCATGATCCGGCTGAGAAAAGAATGCCCCGAAGTAGGGTGGGGCGACTGGACAATTCTTCCGAGCGGCGCGCCGAGTGTGTTAGCCATGCGCTACGACTGGCGCGGCAACTCGCTCGTGGTGCTTCACAACTTCGACGACAAATCTCACGAAGTGACCATCAAGCCGGACGTGCACGGCGGAGACAAGCTCCTAAGCCTGTTGATAAAGGACCAAAGCCAAGCAGACGAAAGTGGAACCCATCGTATAGCTCTAGAAGCCTACGGCTACCGCTGGTATAGGGTCGGCGATTTGAATCACACCTTGAGGCGGAAAAAGGACTAGCGGCCGCAACAGAACTGCAGCCGCGCATGCCTGCTCGCCCACGGCACTGGCGCTTGCTGGTCACATAAAGAGGAATCGATGAGGCTCCATGAGAAATGGATAGTAGCGGTGCTTGGGGCGGTACTCGTTTGGCTAACTCCGGCTGCGTATGCAACCGAAGGTGGTGGCAGTCACTATCTTCCGGGAACGTATAACGACTTTGCCGCGGGTGTGTTTGGTCCGAGCGGCCTGTATTTTCGCAACGACTTCTTTCCCCATCACGGAGTCGTCTCCAGAGCACCCATCGGAGGGCGGCTCTATCGCGATGTTGACGAGCGAATCTGGAGCAACTCGTTTAAATCGCTCTGGTCTCGGATGCGCGAATATTCGGGGGCCGGTATGGCGCCGCCCTCGCCATTCCCTTGGTACTGCACCAACGTGCAGAGGGCTTCCT
>DATACQ010000318.1:0-6348 GCA_036258955.1 Binatia bacterium | reverse complement strand
CTCGAATTCAAGCTCGGCTGCCGCGTCATTCGCAATCTGCTCGAATAGCGATCGGCTCGGTCTACCGCCAATGAGCTTATCCGTGTTGTTCGCTGGTTGCGGTTTCGAGCCGGAGAAGACAAGACTAGCGCGATCGATCGTTCCATCGGGGCGAAGCGTGATCGTGCCGGCAACTGCTGCCAAGGCGAAGTCGCCATAGCGGCGGCTAATTTCTTGAAACGCGCTGCCAGTTCCCGCCTCTGTTTTCGGCACCCGAATCTCAGTCAGGAGCTCTCCGGGTGCGAGCACCGTGGACATAGCATCGACGAAAAATTCCCGCGCTGCGACCATGCGTTCGTGCCGCTCGCTGCGCAACACGAACGAGGCCTCCAAAGCCAGCATCGTTATAGGCAATTCGGCTCCGGGGTACGCGTGAGCCACGCTGCCGCCTACAGTGCCGCGATTGCGGATCTGGATGTGGCCTATTTGCTGTACCGCTTCTACTAGCAATGGGCACGCCGTGCGAACGAGCGAGGATTGCTCCAATGCGCGCTGGCGGGTCATGGCACCGATGCGCAGCTCGTTATTTTCGATTTTGAGATAGTCCATCTCACGGAGGCCGTTCAGATCTATGATCTGGTCCGGGCGGGCTAAGCGCATGTTCATCATAGGGACGAGGCTTTGCCCGCCCGCCAATGGCCTCGCCGTATCTTGATACCGGTCCAGCATGCGGAGCGCTTCCGAGAGCGACTGCGGTGCGAAATATTCAAAGGAAGCAGGTTTCATTTTCCGGTGCGCCCGTCAATTCAGGCTAAAATAGTACCCCAGGATACCGTTGTCGAGCGGGATTTTTAGCGCCATATCGAAAACGAGCCAGAAAAAAAGTGCGGTACCGACCGCGATTGCCGCGCTGATCAATAAACTTTCGATAGCGGTGAATTTAAGAAAAGCAAAGGTTAGTAATAACGAGCCTAATTTGAAACCTACAAGCCAGATCCCCAAGAAAAAAGCTACGATCCAGCCGCATATCGCGAGAATTCTGCGAGGAGCCGCATCCACAGACCATGTCGCAATCAACTCCGCAGGCGCGTGTTCTCCGCCGCGTTTATGCTCTCGAGCCAACTCGTTTTCTCCCCGTCCTTTCTCCATCGTCGCCGACACACTCGGGCTTACTCGAAATGCTGCACGCCAGGCTAGTGCAAGTTGCACCATCGCGAGCAACAACACTGAAAGCCCCAGCGCCCAGGGAAAAAGCTTTGACGGAGCCGGCCAATTTCGCGACTCCCACAGGGTCCAGATAAGAAACAGGACGAACAGGGCGCTAAGCAGAAGTTCCGCTTTCTTGCGAGACAATTCCGTTCTCCTTAGCTTTTGACGCGGCGCAGTACCGCCTGTTGAACTCGCCGGTAGAGAAGCGCACCTGTGCCGATGATCAGAATGAGCAACACGATGGGTCTCAACAGAAATTCCAGCGCATGAATTTGATATGAGACAAAGAAGTTCCTCTCAATAAGCGCCCCGAGCACCAGACCGAGGATCAGGGGAGGACGTGGCCAGTCGGTATAAACCATTGCGAGACCGATAAAACCGAAGAGCAAAGCGATCGCCATATCGAATACGGATTTCGCTTCCGCATAGGCGCCAAAAAAAACTAGCAGCAGTATTCCAGGAATCAGAAGCGATCCTCGGACATAGGTAATTTTTGCGAGGTGTCCGAGAAAAAGAAAACAAAGCGCCACGGTAATGACGTTGGAAATAACGACGAACCACACGAACGCGAAAGTCAGATCCAGGTGTTTGGTGAGCATCGCCGGGCCGGGAACTAAGCCTTTGATCAGGAAGGCCCCGAGCAATAAAGCCATGACGACACTCCCTGGAACTCCGAAAGCGATCGTCGGAACCAAAGAGCCGCCCAGCCCGGAGTTGTTCGCTGCTCCCGGTCCCAGGACTCCGCGAACATCGCCGGCACCAAAGCGACTCTTATCCGAGGAACTTTGTATGGCATGGGCGTATGCCATCCACTGAGAGACGCCGGCACCCAATCCCGGGATAATCCCGATGAAGGTGCCAATCAGACTGCAGCGAACGGTAATGCCCCAATGGACAAATGTGTCTCGGACGCCCTGCCATACGCCGCCGAGCTTACCGATCCGTTTCTCTGCAATGCTGCTTCCCTTCACCCAGAGATCAACGATCTCGGGGATCGCAAAAAGCCCGACGGTTACAGGGACGAGCCCAATACCATCCCACAGTCTCGACATCCCGAAGGTGTAGCGCGGCATCCCTGATTGCGGATCGAGGCCTACCATAGAAAGCACCAGCCCGATCCCTGCCGAGACCATTCCCTTCAGTTTACTTTCACCGCTGAGCGAGGCAACGAATGTTATGCCGAGCAATGTCAATGCAAGAAATTCAGGGGATTTAAACGTAAGAACCAAAGGTGCAACGATCGGAATGCTCGCCGCTAATACAACCGCGCCGATAAGCGCGCCGACCATTGAGCTCATGAGCGCAGCGCCCAGCGCGCGTCCCGCCTCGCCATGTTTCGCCATCTGATGACCGTCCAGGATCAGCGCCGCGGATATCGATTCCCCGGGAACGCCGAACAAAATCGACGTGATGTCTCCAGTTGTCGAGGTGACTGCCAACATCCCGAGCAAGAAAGCGAAAGCGTCCAACGGCTTCATATCGAAGACGAAAGGCAGCATGAGGGCGAGTGTGACCAAGCCTCCAATCCCGGGCAATATTCCAACGGCAAACCCGATGAGAATGCCGACTAGGAGCAAGGAAAAAGCGGAAAAGGTAAAGACCTGCAAGAAACCCGAAATAAATGCGTCCAGCATCGCCGTTGTGTCAAGTATCGACAACCTTTGTTGCCGTTTTGTCTTACCGAGAGCGGCAAAGCCGCAGTTAAACGGATGAGAAGCAGCCAGAATGAACGCAGGGTCTCAAGACAGCAACCGCAAGGTCTCGGGCAACCACGCGCTGAACAACACGCGCCCGCGCGAGAGCGCCAAAATTATTTGTCATTTTCAACCGACAGAGAAATTCGTCTTAGATTCCTCGCATTCGGCAGCCGTGTGAAAAACGACTAAAGCTCACTACTGTCATGCTGAGTCCTTCGGCTATGCTCCGGATAAACTCCGCGAAGCATCTCAGATTGTAGGGGCACGGCATGCCGTGCCCCTACTGCCGACCCGAGATTCTTCGCCTTCGGCTCAGAATGACATTTCACAGTCTGGCGGCGAAATGATAGGCCCGCCATGACTGTGCGTCTTGGCCTCTTCCACTGTGCTCAGGGCGGGCCATGGCCTACGGACCCACCCGCTGTTTCAACGCCTCTTTGAGATCCGCGACTAAGTTAGGCTTAGTCGCGAGTAAATCATTGACGATTGCCGTGACCTCGTCTCCGTTCCTTGGGACGAGCTGGCGAAACTTTTCGTAATCGGCAACGAAGGCCGGGTCGGCGAAGGTTTGACTAAACGCGTTTCGCAGCGCGCTCAATCGCTCTGCCGGTACGCCGGGCGCCGCGGCATAAGGGAAGGACATCTTCCCCGGAGCATAGACGAGTTTCAAAAGCGTGCGCGCATGATCATTGGGCGCAATCGCCTCGGCTGCTTCTGCCTGCCCTAGCCACGGATGTTTGGGCACCTCGGTCCCGAAAATAACCACCATGTTGACGATCTTCTTGGGCTCGAAAAACATTTTCATGTCGGAGGTGAAGGACTCCCAGCTGATGCACATCCCATCGAGTTCGCGGTTTAACACGGCATTGGCGACCGGTCGCGATCCGGCATAGCCATAAATGATCTTAAATTTGGCCCCGAGCGCGGCGCGAATTACGGCGGCGGTATCTGTAATCCCGGACCCGGGCGACTCACCACCCATATTGACCACCTTCCCGTTGGGTCCCATGACCTGCTTAATGTGAGTCACTCCACTATCCATATGAACCGCGCACGCGCTTTGACTCGATGACACACTGCCCAGCCAATTAAATTTGCGGCCGTCGAACTCAATGCCTTGTTGACCCTAAAGCTGCTGTAGTACCATTTGAGAATTGAAGGTGGCGATGTATGTCCCGTCCTTAGGCAGGCTCTTGTAGACCAGGTTGGCGGCGACGAGACTGCCGGCTCCGGGCCGATTTTCGACGATGATGTTGGGGTTGCCCGGGATGTGTTTGCCGAGGTGCCTAGCTACGATGCGGGCACTGATGTCATAACCTCCGCCGGGCGCGAATCCAACGACGACGGTTACAGTCTTGCCGCGATAGAAATCAGCTTGGGCTTTCTCGTTAGCGCTTCCCGCTTGCACGCTCTCCAATGAGATGGCCGGCCAGAGGATGAGGAAACACATGACAGGAATTGTACCCGCGCGAAGCCCGAGCACGTTGGCCGTTCTTCTGGTCTGCGCCATTCATGAACCTCCTCACCGAGCTCGTTAGCGGCGATCCAAGCTCGTCTGAATTAGAATTTATATGGATCCTTTGGGATGAGCCCGGCTCATGCCGATGCCAGTCTGTGCGAAATAGTAATCGGCTGGGCGCGATAAAATTCCGCGAGAAACTCCTCTCCGTCGCGATAGCTTCGTGTCGGCACCAAACGTGCCGTGAAAGAGAAAGGCAAAGGATCGATATCGAACGGGTAAGGGCGGAGCACGGCCTTGTTTGGTTCTACAGTATCGATGCTGATCTTGACGGGCTGTTGTCCGTGCTTGGTGGGGACGTCGACGTCGTTCAATGTGTTCGACGGGCCAAGCCGGCGGGCTTTGCTATTCAGCGGGTAGCGATTGCAGACAAATTGTGCGAGCTGGTCGAAGACCTCCATGTACTCGTAATTCGTCCAAACGTGCTCGTCTGAAGTGTATTGTTGGAACTGCTCCGATCGGCGTAGTTGGGCCAGGAGATCGCGGCGCAAGGTCTCTTGGTGATCGACATACGCTTTCACCCGCGGATCCGAAGTGCGATCCGGCGGATAGGTGTATTTGCCGTACCCTGCGTTCATGAGCGCTACGCCGTGCATCGCCATCAACATGCCGGCATAAGGATCTCTCTGCCGCACCCGGTCAACCGCGTTCTTGTAGAAGTCGAGCCGAAGCTGGCCGAGATATCTCAGACTCCCGTCGTGATAGTCCAGAGGATAGCCTTTGTCGTTTAGAACGGATGGCGACATCTCCCATTCCCACCAGCCGCTATCGTGCTCGGCAGCGGCCAGAACCACGGAAGAATAGGGTTGAGGCCGGTCGAATTCTTTGTTGCCCCAGTGCGCGGCAAAGTAGCCCGCGACCCGCGAGTGGTCGATCTGCAGCGCCAGTATCGTACGAGTTTCGTCGTAAGGATAAGCCATCATTTCGGCGTTCCTCCTGGGCTGTGGTTGCAAAGATTTTTTATGTAGCCATGAGCCAGGACTGTAGAAACACTCCTAGCGCCTTTGACAAAACTCGCGGCAGCGAGAGGAATCGATCCTGTCAATTCTCTTCCGCTCGGACGAGTCCGTCACCATGAGCGAAGCTTCAAGAGTGCGCCGTTCAGCGGCGCATCGTCATCATTGCCCGCAACCTCAAATGCCGTATTGACTTCTGGATACTTCAAGGTCCGGGGAAAAAGCAACCCGAAAACGGAAGACTCTTTTTTGGCCGAGCTTATCCTGAGCCTTGTCAAAGCTCTCACAACGCCGGCCCTATTTCGCCACTGGTTGTCGCGCTCAACGGAATTTAGTTAAATGTGTGAAAAATGCCAAGCAGGAAAGTTCGACGCACACTTGTTTTTGTCGGCCTAAGCATCTGGGTTCCGTCAATATCGTTTGCTCACGCATATCTCGTTAAGTCCCTGCCGCCCGCGCGTGCTACGCTATTCACGTCTCCTGCCAAGGTTCAGCTATGGTTTAACGAACGTTTGGAGTCCCGTTATTCATCCGCTTCGGTTTTCGACCCGGACGGCAAGCGCGTGGATCTCGACAATGCCCAAGTGTCACCCGACGATCCGAAGCAGCTTGCCATCGACGTCAGGCAACTTGAACCCGGGAAGTACACGGTGAACTTTCGCGTCCTGTCCGTTGATGGCCATGTCGTCGAGCAAAGTTTTCCATTTACCATTCGCGTAAGGAAAAAATAGTTTGCGCGGTCGTTGGCTTGAACCCGGATTCCGCAGTTGAACCTAGCTACCGCGAGAGCGAGGGGCGAGCCTGAAGTAGCGAAGACACCCAATCATGCAGTTTCGAAGTCATTTTCGCCCTTTTCGCTGTAGATGGTTTATAGAGTTTTGGCAGGGCACAAGGACCGCTGATCGACGTCCGGTCAGAGGCAGAATCTATTGGCTTCGCTACGAAAGGTTTGCTCCTCGCCTCGGCATTAGGGCCAACTGCGGAATCC
>DATACQ010000317.1:0-8605 GCA_036258955.1 Binatia bacterium | reverse complement strand
GAAATCCGCTCATCGTTGGATTAGCGCACGTCGAGCGAGTTATCAACATGCACGTGTAGGGGGCGGTCGCAACCGTCCCCTACAAAGCCATTCGTGCTGATGTTGCTCGTTCGGGGGCGGGTGGCGACTCATTCAGAGCTGTCCCTTTCAGTGGATTCTTCTCCGGCCTGCGGTCGGCAGTCTATTGCCAGAGCTTTCTAAAAAATCCTTCCTTCTCCAACTCATGGACAAAGCGATTATCGAAGTAGGCCGTTAACGGCAGTTTCTTGCTGCCTGCTTCGTCGAGGGACTTTTGACTGACCAACTGT
The DNA here is from genome assembly GCA_036258955.1 of Binatia bacterium. Taxonomy (GTDB): domain Bacteria; phylum Desulfobacterota; class Binatia; order UBA9968; family UBA9968; genus DATACQ01. The sequence goes on along the minus strand of DATACQ010000317.1, from coordinate 8,297 downwards.
TCCACGAGGGCGGCGAACGCTTCCTGGGGCATGGAGCCTTCCTTACTTAGCGCTTCGATCGAGAAGCGATAGCTTTCGTCAAGGATCTTTTCGTCGTTGATTTTTGTGTACTTCGCCAAGGTTTTGATCGCGAACTCTTTGCTGTCATAGATCGTCTTGATGCCTTCGAACGCTGCGCGCACCATACGTTTGGCGATCCCTGGGTTCTTTTCTATAAAACTACGCCGGGCGGCAATTCCGTTTTCGACTACCGGGATGTTCCATTCGCGAAATTGCTTGACGCTGACAAGCTCGCGGAAACCTTTTTCCTTCAGCACGATGCTTTGGGGCGGCGGCACCATGGCGGCCGCAACGGCGCCCGACATCAACATGGCGGCGGATTCCGGTGTGCCGCCGGATTGAATGACTGTCGCTCCGGTGATTCCGGCTTTCTGAAAGATGTTTTGCGCCGCGATATGCGAGATAGACCCGAATCGGCTGACCGCCACCTTCTGTCCCTTTAGTTGCGCCACGTTTTCGATGTTTGGGGCTGAAAACATCGGAATCGTGAACGTTTTGACCACAGCGGCAATCTGGATAACGTCACCGCCGTTGAGCACGTTGGTCACGACCGCCGGTCCTGCCAGGCCGGCGAAGTTAGCTTCGCCCGCGAGCATCGCCTGTACGATCACCGAGGATGCGCCTTCATAGAAGAGATCAACGTCCAAGCCGTTCCTTTCGAAATGTCCCGCTTCTTTGGCCGTCCACCAGGGCAAGCTGTTCCACGACATCGGCGAAAACGGAAACTTGACTCTGTCAAGCGTCCCTGCCGGGCAAACACTCGGGCTGACCGAGCCGGCTATCAAAGTAACAATGACAATTCTCATTATCCGGCGAATCATACTTTCCTCCTCAGGGCTACACAGCCGGAATGACTTCGGCCTGAGATTGCCTCACGCGACATGTTTCGGAGCGAGCCACGCCACCTTTCTACTTTGCAGCAGCAGGTTCGGGGGAGCCATGCAAGAATGCGAGGAGGTGTTCCAAAGCTTGCTGGTTGTCGTCGGACTTCCACGATGAGCGCAGCTTGTCCTTTTGCTCTTCCGAAAGGTGCCACGACAGCGGACCGGTATGATCCGGGATAAACACAAAGGAATCGAACTGCACTCCATCTTTAGAATTTGCCAGGCGATGTTTGAACCCACTGATCAGCTGATTTACGGCGGTGTCATTCGAGGACATCTGGGCAAAGCCCCAGGAATTGAATAAACCCCAGAAAGGCCCTAACCAGGCGCTACTCCATTCGTTCTGTGCTGTTTCCGTCGGTATATCCGGTTTCGCGCGGATCTCGACCAGCGCAATTCGCGATACCGGCAGCTTTTCACCGTACGCTTCGATAGCCGCGGCCAACCAATCCAACGCCGATGCCACTCCGTAGTTGTCATGATAGCCGCCGTCTATTAGATGGAGCTGTCCCGGGCTCTTCCCTGCGGGTATGCTGCGCGTCCGGTTTTTGGAATCGAAACAAGCCGCGCGGGCAGCGGGGCTTACATAGGAGAAGGTTGCGGATAATCTTGCGGCGGTCCAGACGTCAATGTCATAGCCGTTTTGATAACGAGAGGCTGTACAGGTTGGATTTCTCACCGCGCCACCCTCGGCTTTTGTAGGATCGGTCTTCTCCGCACTCTCCTGCTCTGCGCTCAAAAATCGTGACAATGTCTGGGCATGGTCATGTCTGGGCGGTTCCGGCAAACGGCCTGCCCAATTACGTTGTAAGCTTGAAATCGGCGTGATGCCGATTCGCTGTCCAGTTTCCATCACTGTGGCGTTAAAGATAACCGCCGGTTTGGTGCCGCTCAGTATGTCCGCGCGCCATTGTGACAGCCAAACGGATCGCGCTTGTTCCTCTTCCTGTAGAGCCTGACAAGACTCGCGAGAATTGGCTTGCGGCGCCGAGATTCTTGCAACTTGCTTCCGGCAGTTACCAATCCGGCGCCAATCCATTTCAAGTAGCCGGGCGCGGTCGAACTCCTCGTCCACAATAAAGGGGAAGACTGCCCGCTTGAAATCGGGAAACGCAAGACCGTAAGAAGTGGAAGCCAAGCTGCTCCTCATCGCATCTTCAGCGACTTGCTGCAACGCCGTATCGCGTCTGTTGCCGCTCAACGTACCAATCTCGGAAACGGCGTTAACGTAATGCGCAGCCCCCACGGAACCGCCCGAGACAGCGCTGATCAACCGGAGTTCTCTGCTGAACTCGGGATATGCTGAGTGGAGCTGCGTAAGAACGTGCGCAGTCCAGCCTGCGGCCAAGATACCTCCACCGCTCGCGGCCACAATAATTAGATTCTCCCGTTTTCCGTCCACCAAAGCCTGCAACAGACTCTGCGGCTCGAGCGGCGGCTGTTCGGCTGGGACAACGTCATAAGTATGCGCAGGATTACCGAAACGGGTGGCAAGTAACGAGAGCATAAACGAGAGACCGAGCGCCAGGTAAAATGCCATACGGTAACGGCCGAGCCACGCCCATAGAGCTGAAATGATCCAGATAAGCGGAAGAAGCAACGCGAAGATAAAACCCGCCGGCGGAACGTCTTGGAGTGGCCAACGCCACGGCCCGGTGGGTTTGAACAGCCAATAGATGAACGCGTAAACGATCACAACCGATACGGCGCTTATGGTCGCAAAAAAGTGATCGGGTTTGAGCAGGCGAGTGCTCTCTTCGAAAATTTCACCCGGAGCGACTCTCACAAGCAGAGCCGAAACACCGGCTCGCGTAGCCTTCGCCAATCGACCCACCCAACGCCCGAGCCACTCTACGATACCTCTGGTGACCGCAGCGCGTTCCAGCGGCTTTGCGATGAAATCTATCGGGCGCCACGGCAATACTTGATACTCGTCATTTTCCGCCAAAACGAAGGCGGCAACCACGTTCATCAGCATGTAAGAAAGCAACCCTCCCACCACGAGGCCCAAAAAGGCTGAAGCGCGCGGCATAAGATCTCCGACACCGCTCGCCGCGTTTAGAATGATGATGAGCGCCGCCGGTGCAGCGAGGGACGTGAACAGCCAAAAGATTGGTTTGTGACAAATCGGAATCGTAACCCAGCGCTTGTTGTGTCCTGGATCGGGAATCCAGGGCTGCTTTGGAGCCTGCTGTTCCTGACGATCGCGTGCAAAGTCCAAGGTCAGGCAGGTGGTCAGCATCAGAGCCCAGACAGCGCCGGAGAGAGCGAAAGCAAACCAAAAGGCCTTGGAAAAATCGTACTCGGCGAAAAGGTTGGCGAGCATCGAGTTGCCCGGGACCCAATCGGCAGCGGCCGTAAGCGGCAAATAGACGATAATAAAAGCAATAAAAAAAGAGGGGCGTAACACCGCAAAATAAATCAAGAAGCGGCGAAGCCGCTCCTTTAACAGTTTCACCCGGCTCATTTCAATCGCGACTTATGAAACGTAACGACCACAGCTGCGATAAGTAGCTTTTACTGACTGGTCATGCTGGGACAGCCGGAATTTACTCCAGCCAGAAATGATGTCAAGCAGATTTTCTCCCAGGTTGCGCTCACTTTCCGAGTGGTTGAGATATGAACCGAGGGCCGGGGACCTCCAGCCTCGAGACTATCTTGCTCTAAGGTCCCACAGTCGAGACCCGAACGTTGCGCTTTCGCAAGCGATTCATTATCCGGCTAACGTGCCGCCCGGAGTTCAAACTAAAAATAACCGTGCAAACTGAAAAGATACTCCTGGGTGTGTGCGCGCTGGCTGAAATCGAATCGCAGAGCGAAGTTTTTGTTGAGAGTATAGCGCTGCTGCGCTGTGGCGCGCCATTCAGCGGATTTATCACCGGCCGGGAAATTCAAATAAGTTCCCGAGGCGCCGATCTTCCAGCGCTCGGTGATATCCACCAAAATGCCCGCGGACGCTCCCGCGCCGACCCGGTAATCACCGTTGAAGACGCGGCCGTATTCGGCAGCCAATTCGGCGAAACCGAAATACACTTCGCGCTTCAACCAGGCGCTTTCGGCCGCGACGCCGATGCCGCCATCAAAATTGCCGACGCGACAAAAACGGCAACCTTTATGCTGCAATGTGTTAAACCCAGTGGCAATCTTCCACGACGGGCTTTGGAACAGCGAGTTGATTGGCGATATCGAGACGATGTTGAGCAACGTGAAACGCTCGATACGTGTATGCCTTCGCTCCGGGTAGTGACGTAGGGAAATGCCGAGAGTTTCGACCTGCGCGTCCGGGGTATAGCCGTACTCGGGATCGAGTAGGTCATGAAAGGCGAGGCGAAAGTTGAGCTCGCCGAAAACCTCGCCCTCGTGCAATCCGAACCCCAAGCCCGCGCGCATGATACGGTGTCCTTCCTCGGGCGGGCCGGTGAACGGTTTCAGCCGAGCCGCAAGAGGAGGAACGGTAAGCTTGCTGCGGGCGATGAGCACGGCCTTGTTTCGCTCTCGATAAACTGCGGTATCCGTATTGTTTGTCGCTACCTGATACAAAAGAAAATCAGAGGCAACATCGAGGACGAGCGCCTGGCGCTCCGGAGTCATTCGGGTGAACGCCTCGGAGTGAGCCAGCGCGGGCTCGTTAACAATTCGCGCAAGCCACATTCGTTCATCGGGCGACAGAAGTTCGCGACCGCGTCGCACCTGCGTAGCGCGCGAGGGCCGAAATGTGATTTGCTTCACCAGCCCTGGACTCTCGGCCAACATGCGCACTCCGTCAGTGGGAAAGGTGTAGAACCAGAAGCGATCTGTCAAACGGATCTCCGGAACGGCCAGCTCGAGCAATGCTAAGATGTGGTAGGCGCAATTCTCCTTGAAGTAGAAATAATCGAAAGATGCGTTACCCATTTCCCAGGCGTGCATCAACAAACGCCCAAGTTGCTCTTGGGTCAGGTTGAGCTGATACTCCCAGAGATCGCGGTTCTCGAAATCCCCGTATTCCGTCGCCTTGACGTAATAAGGATGTGTCGAAAAATAACCTTTAAAACCTCCGGAGATGCCGAGCACGGCGAAAACCAAACCATTATCGGTCGTGACATCCGCGGAGTAATTAATCGTATAGGCAAGGAGCCGTGTCTGCTCGGTTTGGCCCTTTTGGTCGACGCGCAGCAAAAGATGGCCGAACATCGATGAGGGATTATTCATGTAAGCAGACGGAAAGATGAGCGTGAGCGATGCGGGGTCGAGTTCTTTGAGCCACGCCTGGAAGCGCTCACAGGAGAGCGGCGGCAGCCGAGCCTCATCAATGGAAAGGGCGGACTTCAGCCAGTGATAACGCGCGATAAAGGCGCAGCGCGCCGGCTGGCGCGATCGTCCGACCAGTTCTGTGGAGAAAAAATGAGCGAGAGTAGCCTGCAGCTCGGCTTCCGGATCGGTCTTTCCATTTCGTGCGAGAAAAAAACCAGCTTCGTCCGCTTCACTTTCGTATCCGCCGCCGAGCGCGGGCCGATAGTGCAGTAGCAGATGCCAGTAACGCTCGCGATGCAAGCCCGAGCGCGCCGCCCGTTGCGTCAGCTCCTCAAGGTAGCCGATATCGGCGCCGCCGCTCGGTGCCGCGTTTCCGATAAGCAGAAAAAAGAGAAACGCAAAACGGACGAAGAGAGACAATGGTAAGAGGGAAACGGGTCCCGGGCTTGAAAGCCGGGACCCGCCAGATCAATGAGAGATCAATCTTGCGAAATTCGGATGTGTTTCCATCCCGGTCTGCAGCACCTTGATCATGCCGGCCGGAGTAGCATCACCGGACGCGATCAAAGAACCATACTGGCGCTGCGCCATGGCGAAAAATTCCGGCCGGCTCTCCTCCGGAACTCCCATGAGTGAAGCGAGGGACGCGAGATGCTCTCCTCCACCGCGTGCCATTTCTTGGGAAAGGTTGTCGTAATTGGCGGCGGCAAAAACATTGACCTTGTATTCGGACATGATCGTGCCGTCGTTAGTGCAACCGGACGTGCCGAAGCTGATGCCAAATGTCTGGCTGCCAGTGCTGCCGTTGGTGGTGGATTGCAGCACCTGAGGCGCGATGCTCTTTTGATTCTTATAGTCCGCCCAGATCATTTTCCCCAGCCCGCAACCCGACCCGTCATCCGGATGTTCAGCCCATAAGTTTGTTGCGCAGAGCGGCAAAAGCGCCGCGCCTAGCCGAAGCCATTTTGTTGTGCCCATTTTCTTCCTCCTCCTTTGGTTGATTCTCACCCGAATCTATCTTGGGAAAGTGGGCATGGCAAGCTTTTTTTTTGCTCGTAAGCGGAGTGTTGAGCGGTAGCGCCAGTAACGATTTCGCCGGGCGCGCCAGGGCAAAGGTCGCCCGCCAGATCTTTTCGAAGTAATTTAATAACCCGCGATGGCGGGCTCGCAACTACTTCTTCAGCGGCACGAGAAGCAGAGCTGCGCCGACTGCGATCGCGCCGACCCCGGCCCAAACGGGGATATTGACTGTCTCTTTCTCCTTTACCTGCAACTCGAGCGGGCCGAGCTTTGCCTGGTGAGTTTCCTTGGTAAAGCTAAAGCCCCCATACACCAAGGCCAGGACACCGGCGATGATCAGAACCATTCCCACGATCTTTACTGCAGTCATAGTGGCCTCCTAAGGCGTGCTGCACGGTTTCTCACCCGGATTATTCACGAGATTTCGTCCGAGGAGAGAAGCCTCTCGGGTCGAAACCAAAATTGGTCTGGAGTCTAGAGTCCCGAGTCTAGCGTTTTAAACTAACCCGCGACCCTAAACACAACACTCGAGACTGATTTGTGTGTCGGTTCTCTTCGAGGCTTGCTCCCCTCGGACTGAACACTGTGTCGCAAGTTCTCCCGGCCCATGAATAATGCGGTTTAGTTATCCTGCGGATTTCTCAATTTGTAGAACGGGGTAGTGGTCATGGAACCAGTACCTGCTTCATTTTCGCAATAAACGCCGGCTCAATTTTGAACAGCCCCTGAACGACTGCTTCGATCTCTTCTCCTGAAACGTGCTGGATGTCCAAACTGGCCTTTTTCGCTTCGGCGAGGAATTCCGGATTCTTTAATGTTTCGGCGAACGCTTTGCGCAACATCTGCACGCGCGGCTTCGGCGTTCCTGGCGCAACGAAATACGGCCGAGTGATGACCGCGGTATCGTAAATGCCGTGCTTGAGGAGCCGCCGTCCTTCGTCCGTCTTAACGTAGTCGTTCGCCAGCGGGACATTCGGCAGGTCCGGATGCTTCTTCGGCATGGCTTGGAGGATCACATTGAAATCGCCCGAGTCCAGCCCTTTTCGCCAAGTGGTTTTGAACGATTCCCAGGCAAAGCATGCGCCCGCAAGCTCGCCGCTTTCGGCGGCCAGACGAATGTCCGCGGTGCCTTTGTAGCCATCGACGACCCGAATGGGGAGGCCGAGCGCCGCTTGCAAGACCCTGGCATTATCGGACGCCCCTCCTCCGGGTCCCACTCCTCCGAATCTGACGGGTTCTTTCGACGCGAACCACTTTTCCATGGAAGTGATCCCGCTCGCTTTGCTGAGGGTGCAAACATGGTGATCTGAACCGGGCGCCCCGAGAAACTCAAACCGTTTTCCGTCGAACTCGATGCCCTTGGCACCCATGATTTGTTGCAGGATCAGCCCTCCGGCGTTGTTACCGATGATCAGCCCATCCGGTTTCGCCTGGTACATGAAATTGGCGTGAATAATGCCGCCGGCGCCGGTCATGTTTTCCACCAGGATCGTTGGATTACCAGGAATGTACTTGCCCAAATGACGCCCGAGGGTACGGGAATAGGCGTCGTAACCTCCCCCTGGGGAGAACGCCACGATCAACCTGATGGTCTTACCTTTGTAAAAGTTGTCTTCGGAAGCGGCATACCCCAAACGCGCGCCGTACAGGAACGCGACCGCTAAAATCGCCGCGATAACTCGTTCGATCATAATGACATCCTCCCGCGCGAAATCTCATCAGCCAGCAAAGCATCAATGCTGGACAGTTAGCCAAGCTCGAACTCAGGGCTCTGAATGGCACCGCCCCAAATATCGACGGGGGTGCCGATTGGATACACAATGGGCTCATAACTCGCCTCGTCCAGGCGACGATGACCCCAGCCGAACTCCACCGCAAAGCCGCCAGGGGTTTGCGCATAGACATGGACGGTTTGACAGTTGGGGTGCTTGCCTGGACCCATTCCGATGGGCGCCTCGTGCGCGCGCAGGAAATGATAAGAACGCATGACATCGTCGAGCGATTCGACTTCGAACATCACATGTTGAAGCCGTGGAGACTTGCCCGGCATGCAGGGCGCAAACGCCAGGCTATGATGGCGCGCGTTACAGCGTAGAAAGC
>DATACQ010000316.1:0-2271 GCA_036258955.1 Binatia bacterium | reverse complement strand
CTCGGCCAACCGGCAAATGAGATCACCCCGCGCTCGGGCGCCGACCGGCGCGACTGGATTATCGGCACGCCTGACGACGCCATTGCACAAATAGAGCGCATGCAGTTTGAAACCGGCGGGTTTGGCGGGCTTATGTTAACGTCACATGAATGGACGAGTACTGAGAAGATCCGGCGCTCTATGGAATTGTTCGCGCGCTACGTCATGCCCCATTTTCGCGGTCACACACGAGGCTACCACGACGAGTGGCGGCGCATTCAACAAGCCGCGGCCAATGGCGGCGTGAAGGTTGATGGGAGTGACCAGCCGAGCAATCTCGCTCTTAAGGAAAAAGTATGAACGATGAAGCCGGAAGGATAAACCTGTGGTAGGAAACTGTAGCGGAGCGGCGGTTCGAATCCTTCATCCCTCATCCTTCCTCCTTTTTGCGGCGGGCGATCGCGGCTTCACCCCGGGGACTCACGACCTGTTGCACGGCAACATTCAGGAGCGCGGGCTTGCGCGTGTCCAAAGCGCGGCGCAAGGCGGACGCCAAATCCTCGGCGCGAGTGACAAATTCGCCGTGGCCGCCGAGACCTTGGACAACTTGATCATAACGGGTCTGCCGTAAATCGGTGGCCACTGCGCGGCCGTATAACCCTAATTGGATTTGCCGGTCGATGCCCCACGCGGAATCATTGCCCAGTACCGCGACAATATTGAGGTTGTGGCGCACAGCGGTGTCGAACTCCATGGCATTAAAACCAAAAGCTCCGTCGCCGCTGAGCATGATAACTCTCGCAGCGGGATAAGCGAGTTTGGCAGCCAGCGCGCTCGGCAGTGAAGATCCTAACATGCCCAGACTTGAAACATAGAGCCAATGTTTTGGTTTAAGGGCCGGCAGATACGAGCGTCCAAAATGGCAGAAGTCTCCGCCGTCGAATACTAGACAATCGTCCGGCCGCAGAATCGATTTGATCGTCTTGTGAACGAAAAGCGCGTGCATGGGCGTCTCGCTCTGCGCAAGATTCTCCGCCCACTCGGCCTGTGCACGCCGCGCAGAGCGCAGTTCTTCGAGCCATGGTAGCTCGGTCCATTGGTAAGCACTTGCTTCTTTCGTCATTTGCTCCAGCACGCTGCTAATGTCTCCGACCACGCCTACCGTAACTTCACGGTTGCGTCCGATCTCCAAAGGCGACGGATCGACTTGCACGATTCGTGCGTTGGCGGCGACATGAGGCGGGCGACAAAAGCCGATCGTGAAATCCTGTTTGCGGCCCAATAGCAACAGTACGTCCGCATCCCGAACTTTACCGGCGGCGCGATTAAGCCCACGTTCAAAAAATCCAAATGCGTAGGGATGTTCATCTGAAATCAGGCCGCGGGACTGTTCTTCCGTCAATACGGGCAACCGCGTTGTTTCGATGAATCGCTGGAGGGCCTCGCCGGACAAAGTATAGCCTGCGGCACTCCCGGCTATGACTAAAGGTTTTTGCGCCTGGCGCAACAGCTCAATTGTCTGCCGTACTAGTGTGCCATCGGCGAACATTGTGGCTTTGCCACGCTTAGCGTCGGCGGCTCTAAAGACCAGTTCGTCTTCTTCTACACTTTGTTCCTGAAGATCGATCGGGATGGTCAGGTGAACCGGCCCGCGCCGGCCGCTGAAAGCCAGACGCGTGGAGCGCGCGATGAACTCTGGAATACGGCGAATGTCATGGACCATGAAAGAGCCCTTGCAGATCGGGGCGGCCATTGCGACCTGATCGATTTCTTGCTGAGCCCCGCGGCCCAAGTCATGCCGATCGGCGCAGCCGGCGATGGAAACGACGGGCGCTTCGCTATGCATCGCATTGGTCAGCCCGGGAATCGCGTTGGCGAAGCCAGGAGTCGTGTACATGCAAACACCGGGCGTCTCGGTGAGCCGGCTCCAGGCATCCGCCATGTGGACTGCGGCCTGCTCATGGCGCGTATCGATGATACGAAAATCCTGATCCGCCATGACGTCTAAGGTTGGCAGAATGTGATCGCCGGCTAAACCGAAAATATTCTTCACGCCTTCAATTTTGAGGGCCTTGCAGATCACCTGGCCTCCGGTGATTCGTCCCATGGCGTCTTTTCCTCCTTGCTGGTGCTGCCCAACCCTGCCATAGATTCTGCAGGTGAACAATGAGAAATGATGAAGGCCGAAAGATGAAGGATGAAATTTATGACAATTCGATGAGGCTAAGAGCGAGTTCTCTTCTTTCCTCTTTCCGTTTTCATCGTTTCCGCTTTCCCCTCGTTCCCCTAGCC
>DATACQ010000315.1:0-12534 GCA_036258955.1 Binatia bacterium | reverse complement strand
TAAAATGCAAATCGCTGCCCAGCGCGGCAAAACCAGCGCAACTTTGTACTTCTGGGTCCGCTGTCTATGAGACTTACTCCTCGGATTGGATGGGCGGTCTATATAGAACTCGAATGGACTTTGGTTTAGTTAAGGTAAGTTATCAATTTGACGCTAGAACAGCAAGCAATTCACAACGGCAACCTGGATCGCTTCAGTTGACACTGAGGCGGCGTTTGTTATGATGCCGCCACTTGCGCATTTCCGCGGATCGTACTTCCGTAAGGATTCTCCACTTCCATGTCGAACAGTAACAACTTAGAAAAGCTTCGCGAGCTTAACGAGCGCGCCGAAGCCGGCGGCGGACAGGAACGCGCGCGCCGGCAGCATGAGCAGGGAAAGCTCCTGGCGCGGGAACGGCTTGACATTCTCCTCGATAGCGGCAGTTTCGTCGAGCTGGATCGGCTGCGTACCCACGATTGCACCGACTTCGGTCTGGACAAGCAAAAGTTTTTTGGCGACGCGGTGGTTACCGGATACGGCGCGGTGGATGGCCGTCCCGTGTTTGTCTACTCTCAAGACTTTACCGTCTTCGGCGGCAGCTTGAGCGGCGTGGTCGCGGAAAAAATCTGCAAGATCATGGACCTCGCGGTGAAAAACGGCGCTCCTATCATCGGCATCAATGACTCCGGCGGCGCGCGCATTCAGGAAGGCGTCACGAGTCTCGCCGGCTACGGCGAGATTTTCCAGCGAAACGTAATGGCTTCCGGCGTCGTCCCGCAGCTGACTGCGATCATGGGGCCCTGTGCCGGAGGCGCGGTTTACTCGCCGGCCATCACGGACTTTATCTTCATGGTGAAGACCAATAGCTACATGTTCATCACCGGGCCGGACGTAATCAAGACTGTTACTCACGAAGACGTAACCAAAGAGCAGTTGGGCGGAGCTGAGACGCACAGTGCTAGAAGCGGCGTCTCGCATTTTACGGCGAACACCGAGAAGGATTGTCTTCTGATGATGCGCGACCTGCTCGGTTTTCTTCCGAGTAACAATCAGGAAGATCCGCCGTTCCAGCCCAACAGCGATGACCCCTTGCGCCGCGACCGCAAGCTCCGCGATCTCATCCCCGACAATTCCACACGACCCTATAATATGGCGGAACTGATTCGCGCAGTTGTCGACGAAGCGTACTTCTTCGAAGTTCAACCCGAGTTCGCGCCCAATATCCTCGTCGGCCTGGCGCGGCTCGGCGGGCGTTCCGTCGGCATCGTTGCTAACCAGCCCGCGAGCCTGGCCGGTTGCCTCGACATCAATGCATCGGTTAAAGCAGCGCGGTTCATTCGTTTCTGCGACTGTTTCAACATCCCGGTAGTGACGTTCGTGGATGTGCCTGGATTTTTGCCGGGCACGGCACAGGAGTACGAAGGCATTATTCGTCATGGGGCCAAGCTGCTTTACGCCTACGCGGAAGCAACGGTACCGAAAGTGACTGTGGTCACACGCAAAGCTTACGGCGGTGGTTACATCGTTATGGCAAGTAAACATCTGCGTAGCGACGTGAATCTCGCATATCCCAGTGCTGAGATTGCCGTCATGGGTCCAGAGGGAGCGATCAACATCGTCTCCCGCGAAGCGCTGCAGAAATCCTCTGATCCGGCTAAAGCCAGGGAGGAATTGGTGGCGAATTATCGAGAGACTTTTGCTAACCCGTTCAAAGCCGCGGAAGCCGGCTATGTCGACGCCGTGATTTACCCCGAGGAGACCCGCCCCACCTTGATTCGTTCGCTGGAAATGCTCAAGAATAAACGCGACCACAACCCGCCCAAGAAACATGGCAATATTCCTCTCTGAGGCAGGCATGAGGCGTGAGGCGGAAGGCGTGAGATACCGGGCTGTCGCGGCCGGTCTTACTTTTGCCTGTTGCCTCGTGCCTCACGCCTACTTAAATGTTTAAGCGGCTCCTTATAGCTAATCGCGGCGAGATTGCGGTGCGTATCACCCGCGCCTGCCGGGAACTCGACATTGAGACGGTCGCAGTCTACTCCGCAGCGGATCGCGAATCTCTCCACGTAAAATATGCGGATTATGCGTATCCGATCGGCCCGGCGCCGTCCACGCAGAGCTATCTCGCTATCGACCGGATCATCGAAGTGGCGAAAAAAAGCGGCGCTGAAGCGATTCATCCGGGATATGGCTTCCTCGCCGAGAATGCCGCGTTTGCGGCACGGTGCAAAAAGGAAGGGATTGTTTTTATCGGGCCGCCGCCGCACGTGATCGATCAGATGGGCGACAAGGTCAAGGCGCGGCAGATCATGAAATCGGCGGGCGTTCCGGTAGTCCCCGGATCAAACGGCATATTGATCTCCGAAGAGGAAGTACTTCATACCGTCGAAAGCATCGGCTATCCCTGCATGCTGAAGGCGGTCGCCGGCGGCGGCGGCAAGGGCCTGCGCCTGGTGCGGTCGCGCCGCGAGGTTTCGTCGGCTTACCGCGCGGTGCGTTCCGAGGCCGCATCTTCTTTCGGCGATTCACGGCTCTATGTCGAAAAGTTCATCGAAAGACCGCGCCACATCGAAATCCAAATCCTCGCTGATAGCTATGGCAGGGTGATTCATCTTTACGACCGCGAATGTTCGATCCAGCGCCGCCATCAAAAGGTCATCGAAGAATCGCCGGCGCCTGGTTTGGAAGACCGCACGCGCCGGCGTATCGGCCGAATCGCGATTCAAGGCGCCCGTGCTGTGGGGTATGTCGGCGCCGGGACTTTGGAGTTTTTGCTGGATCAGGAACAGAACTTCTACTTCCTCGAAATGAATACGCGGCTTCAGGTGGAGCACGCGGTGACTGAACGGGTCGTGGGCATCGACCTCGTCAAGGCACAGATCGAGATCGCCGCCGGCGGTTATTTACCCTGGCGGCAGCGCCATATCACACAGACCGGTCACGCGATCGAGTGCCGCATTTACGCCGAGGATGCGGAAAATGATTTCATGCCGTGCCCGGGCAGGATCGAAGGGCTGCGCTTGCCTGAAGGACTAGGTCTTCGAAATGATTGCGGCGTTTACGAAGGCGCGGAGGTGCCGATTTATTATGATCCGATGATCGCCAAGCTCATTACCTGGGGCGAGAATCGGGTCGAAGCCATCCTGCGCATGCGTCGCGCGTTGCGGGAATACCAAGTGCGGGGCATCAAAACGAACATCGCCTTCCAACAATGGATTCTGCGCCATCCCCGTTTCATGACGGGTAACTTTAGCACGGCTTTTATCGACGAAGAGTACCGCAACATGGATCAGGAAGAGGTGTACCCACATAAAGAGATCGCGCTGGCATCCGCCGCGATCGCCGCGCTGCACCGCGAACAAGAGGCCACCCTCGGACTACTGGCAAAGGGCGCCGCCGAACCATCGAAATGGCGCGAGCAAGGCAAAAACAATTCGCTGCAAAATCGCGCGAGCTTTAGACGTAGCAGCTGGCGCCGCTCTTAGGGCGCTTGCGCGCGGTTCAACGTTCAATGTTCAAGGTTCAAAGGACTCGGAGATTTTCGACGTTGACTTCCGGCATTTACTTTGAACTTTGAACCTTGAACTTTGAACGAGCCCCGGTGTCACTCGATATTGTCGATGACAGTTATGGCTAGAGAGAACGCATGACCTTTGTAGCAACCCTCGGCGAGCGCAACTACACGGTTGAAATCGAGGAGATCGACAAAGCGGTTTACCGCATCTCCGTGGATGGCAACGAATTCATGGTGGACGGGAAGAAGACCGGTCGCACCAACTTTTCTCTGATCGTTGACAATCGTTCGTTTGAGATCGAAGTCGATCATAAGGGAGATGAATACCGGGTTCTCGTCGACGGCCGAAATTACCGCGTCAATTTGATCGATGAACGGCGGGTGCGCACCAGCGGCGGGTTTGAAGCCGGAGGATTGCAGGGAAGACAAGCGGTTTCGGTGCCAATGCCCGGAAAGGTGATAGCCGTTCTGGTAGCCGAGGGCGACACAGTTGAAAAGGGCCAAGGATTAGTTATCGTCGAAGCGATGAAGATGGAAAATGAGGTGCGCAGTCCCATCGCCGGCGAAGTAAAGGCGATTAAAGTCAAGCAAGGTGAGACCGTCGAAGGCGGCGCAACCTTGCTGATCGTCGAGTGATGCGTTGAAAGATTAATGCCGCGCGCAATGATTGATGCTCGCGGCGGGCACCCGCCGTCATCTCGAGGCCGCTCGGCATAGCTCAGGCTAAACGCCGCGAAGAAATCTGTACGAGAGAAACAGCTTCGCTCGCTCTCACGGTAACTCACGAGTCATGCAACGAGAAGTTATGGTCGTCTCGCGCGCTCCCGCGACGAACATTCTCAGCTTACAATGCAAGTGAGTCAATTTTTGCCGACGAATTCTTGTGACCGATTTTCTTTCATGTTATAGCAACCGGACATGATTCCGAAAAAGTGCTTCTTCACGAAAGGCGTCGGCGTCCACAAGGAGCGACTGGCCTCGTTTGAGTTAGCGTTACGGCAAGCAGGGCTTGCTTTTTGTAACCTGGTTCTCGTCTCGAGCATCTACCCGCCTGGCTGTAAACGTATTTCCAGGGAAGAGGGTCTCAAATCCCTGCGCCCCGGCGAAATCGTATTTTGCATTTATGACCGCGAGAGCACTAACGAGCCCAACCGCCTGGTCGCTGCTTCCGTGGGCGTGGCGATCCCCGCAGATCAGGAGCAGTGGGGTTATCTTTCCGAGCATCATTCCTTTGGGGAAACAGAAGAAAAAGCCGGCGAGTATGCCGAAGACTTGGCGGCGAGCATGCTGGCGACTACTCTGGGAATCGAATTCGATCCGGACACTGCATGGGACGAGCGAGAAAGCCTTTTCAAAATGTCGGGCAAGATCGTGCGCACGTCGAACATCACGCAATCGGCCATTGGCAATAAGGACGGACTGTGGACCACTGTCTTCGCCGCGTGCGCTTTTGTCAACGACGATAGCAGCCCAAGTCCATAAATCCGTCCTAGTTCTTCAAACCGTTAGGTTCGTTCACCCGTTCGCAGACCCCTTGGCGCGTCTCAGCGTCAATCGTCCACCTCAAGCCCCGGTCTCTTCGGCCGCGTCCCTGCGCCGCGCCAGATAGGCGACGCCGATGCTGAGGCCATACAGCAAACTCAACGGTAGCATGAAAAAGATCTGCGCGACTAAATCCGGCGGGGTCAGGATTGCGGCAATAATCGCCATGCCGATCAGCGCATAACGCATGTGATGAATTAGAAAGCGGTGATCGATGAGCCCGACCCGGGCGAAGAAGAAGGCGAGCACGGGCAATTGAAACATCGCCCCGCAGGCGAGCACCAGGCGGACCGAGATAGAGAAGTACTCCCCTATTTGTATCCAGGGCTGCACGTTGATCGCAGAGTATCGCCGCAGTAGAAAACCAAGCCCGTGACCGATCACGATTTCGTAACTGAACGCCGCCCCGGCGAGAAAAAAAAGCGAGCCGAAGGCGACAAAGGCGCGCGTGTAGCGTTTTTCATGCTCGTACAAGCCCGGCGCTACGAACTGCCAGGCTTGCCATAAGAGCACCGGCAGCGCCAGGATAATCGCCCCGGCAAAAGCCACTTTCATTTTGGTGAAAAAGGCTTCTGTCACGGCGGTGCCGACGAGCTGCATTTCCGGGATGTTCAAACGTCTAAGCGGCGCGGCAAGAACGGCGAAGATTTTATCCGCCATCGCGAAACAGGCGGCAAAGGCTAAAGCAACAGCGAGAAATGATTTGATCAAGCGCGAACGCAACTCGGCAAGATGAGAAGTGAAGGGCATCGCCTCATCTGGGATCTGCCCTCGAGTTTGCGCGCTCAAATCTTCTTCTCGGTCGATTGAGTGGGAGGCGGAACTGGCTCGGGATCAACTTGAGTTTCGCTCAAGTATGGATCGTATTTCGCGGTAGCAGTGGGCGAGTCCTGAATGTCATTTTCCATGTGACGAAACTCATCTTTAATCTCGTCGGTGGCACGCCGCAGTTCCGCCATACCTTTGCCCAGCGCGCGAGCGAGCTCAGGCAACTTCTTAGGGCCGAGGACGATCAGAGCCAAACCAAGGATCAATAAGAGCTCAGGCATGCCGATGCCGAACATGGAAGTAAATTAAGCGATTTCACATGTGTTAGCAAGTTTGAGTCAGTGGCTTTGCCCCCTGCAGTTTAGATGGTACGCTGAATCATGACCAAGACCGCCATCGTGATCGACGAGGCCTACTTGAAGCACCAACCAGGGGAGTTTCATCCAGAGCGTCCGGAGCGGGTCAAAGTTTTGCTTGATCTTGCGGCCTCGCTGGATAGGGCGGAGTACCAACTGCTGCCGCCGAGAGCGGCGACTCGTTCAGAAATCGAAATGTGTCATAGTGCGGAATACGTGGCGCTGGTCGAGTCAACTTCAAAGACCAATCATTATGCCCTCGACGGCGACACGGTGACCTCGCGGGATTCGTTCGCCGTCGGTGTATTGGCAGTCGGTGGATTCCTGCGCATGCTTGATGCCATCGCCGCAGGTGAGTCTCTCGGTGGTTTTGCGCTGGTGCGCCCGCCGGGCCATCATGCTCGGCCCGAACAGGCGATGGGGTTCTGTCTATTCAATACCATCGCGATCGGCGCGGAGCATCTGAAGCGGATGCACCAGGCGCAGCGCGTGTTGGTGATGGACTGGGATGTACATCACGGCAATGGCACTCAAGAAATGTTCTACACCGATTCGTCCGTGTTTTATGTCTCGACGCACCAATATCCGTTCTACCCGGGTACAGGCGCAGCGCGAGAAGTGGGCTCAGGCGCCGGTGAGGGGTACACGCTCAATGTCCCGCTGCCGCCGGGTTGCTGCGATGACGAGTATCTCGCTGTCTTTCGCGATATCATCGTTCCAGCGGTGAGAAACTTTGAACCCGACTGGATCCTCGTGTCAGCCGGCTTCGATCCGCACCGGCGCGATCCATTGGGTGGGATGGGCGTTACTGAAAACGGGTTTGCCGCTATGGCGCGCGCGTTAGTGTCCTTAGCGGATGAATGGACTGGCAGCAGAATCGCGTTCTTACTCGAGGGCGGTTACGATCTAACGGCGCTCAGCGGCTCGGTGGCAGCGGTGTTGAAAGAGATTCGCACTTGCGCAGAGGGAGATCTCCTTCAAGCAGCAGCAGGGGACCGCATCCAGCCGTTGCTCCACGCAATTTCGAGCATTCACGAAAAATATCGCTAAAGAGATCGCTGAGGCAGAGAGTATTGACCCTCTTGGGGGTCTCGTCTATTTTAAATTAGTTCCCACTACAGAATGGTTGGTTGATTGTGAGCACAGCTACGCCGCGACGAGTTGTTGTTACGGGCCTCGGTTTGGTTACCCCCTTGGGAACCGGGGTTGCGAAGAACTGGGAAGCATTGACTGCGGGCCGGTCGGGAATAAAAACGATCGACCGCTTTCCCAATGTTGAGTCCTATGCGTCCCGCATTGCTGGCTTGGTCACGGATTTTCGCGCCGAGGATTATATCGAGTCCAAGGAAATAAAAAAAATGGACCGCTTCATCCATTACGCGATCGGCGCGGCGGCGATGGCTATGGATGACAGCAGTTTGAAAATAGAGCCGGAGTTCGCCGAGTCGGTGGGCGTCATTATAGGCGTCGGCATGTGCGGGCTCGATACTCTTGAAAGTACGAAGGAGGCGATGCTTGCCGGCGGCCCAAGAAAGATCTCGCCCTTCTTCATTCCTAAAGTGATATCTAACCTTGCGCCGGGCCACATCGCGATCCGTTATGGGGCCAAGGGAATCAATTGGACGCCGACATCGGCGTGCGCCTCCGGTACGCATGCGCTCGGCGAAGCGTTTCACCTGATTCGCCGCGGATTACAAGATGCTGTGATTGCGGGAGGAGCGGAGGCGGCCATTACGCCCCTGGGCGTTGGCGGCTTTGCGGCGATGAAGGCGCTTTCGACTCGCAACGATGAACCGGAACGGGCGAGCCGGCCTTTCGACAAAGACCGAGACGGATTCGTCATCGGCGAAGGATCGGGAGTTTTGATTCTGGAGGAGCGCGAGCGCGCGCTCCGGCGCGGCGCCAAAATTTACGCTGAAGTGATCGGCTACGGCACCAACGGCGACGCGCATCATATGACGGCGCCGTCGCCCGATGGCGAGGGCGCGGCGCGCTGCATGCGATTGGCGATAAAGGATGCGGCGATTGCTCCTGACGAAATCGATTACATCAACGCCCACGGGACATCTACGGAATATAACGACGCCAACGAATCGACTGCCATCAAAACTGTGTTCGGTGAGCATGCCGCGCGAATCGCGGTGAGCTCGACGAAATCGATGACGGGCCACCTGCTCGGCGCCGCCGGAGCCATCGAGGGGGTTTATTCGACTCTCTCGCTGCACCATGGCATCATTCCGCCTACGATCAATTATGAAACTCCAGATCCGACGTGTGATCTCGACTATGTGCCGAACCAGGCGCGCAAGGCGGACGTCAAAGTAGCGCTTTCCAATTCTTTCGGATTCGGCGGCACCAATGCGTGCATCATCTTCAGGAGGAGCGAATGAGCACAGTGCCGCTGCGCAGTGTGATTCTCGGCACCGGGGCGGAGTTGCCGTCGAAGGTGATTACGAATCACGACCTCGAAAAAATGGTGGACACCAGCGATGAGTGGATCACCGTGCGCACGGGTATCAGAGAGCGGCGCATTTTGGAAGAGGGCAAAGGCAATGCCGATATGGCGCTGGATGCGGCCAAGCGCGCGCTCGATGATGCGGGAATGGTTCCAGCGGATCTCGATGCCATCATTATGGCTACCGTCACCGCAGATTACCTGATGCCGAGCTCCGCTTGTGTGCTTGAGGACAAGCTCGGAGCGCGCGGCGCGTTTTCTTTCGACGTGGGCGCGGCTTGTTCGGGATTTATCAACGCCTTAGCTGTCGCGGATTGCTTCATCCGCACCGGGAAAATTCGCACGGCACTGGTGGTAGGCTCCGATGCTCTTAGTCGATTGCTCAACTGGCAGGACCGCGGCACTTGTATTCTTTTCGGCGACGGCGCCGGCGCCGTGGTGCTTGGCGCTTCAGAAAACGGCAACGGCATCTTAAGCACGAAGTTACGAACCGACGGCTCCTACGCTAAAACGCTCTATGTGCCCGCCGGGGGTTCGCTGCGACCCGCCAGCCCGGAAACGGTGCGCCGTCATGAGCACACGATTACGATGAATGGCAAGGAGGTTTTCAAGATCGCAGTTCGTTCGATGGAAGAGATCAGCCGGCAGGCGCTCGAAGAAGCAGGTGTTACGGTCGATCAAATTTCCCTGGTTATTCCGCACCAGGCGAATAAGCGTATCATCGTTGCCTTAGCCGAACGTCTGGGTGTGCCAATGGATAAAGTCGTTGTAAACGTCGACAGGTACGGCAACACGTCGGCGGCTTCCATCCCGGTGGCGCTCGATGAAGCCAGACGGGCCGGGCGCATAAGACCGGGCGATATCGTGCTGTTGAATGCCTTTGGGGCGGGTTTTGCCTGGGGTGCAGCGGTCGCGAAATTCTGATAAATCGCTTGAGGTTCCTCGGGGACGTCTCTGTCAACTTTCACCACGGCCGGTACATTGCATTAGGAGCGCGGCCGCACTCTGAAACTCAAACCAACCTCAAGTAACATTAACCTGAGCAAACCTTAGCTTTAGGTTTAGCTTAATTAAACCTGTTCTTTAGTTCGCCGTAAGCTCAATCCGCTTTAATTGCGAGGTTCTTTTCAGTAGCTTTACGGAGGGCTCGCAGTGCCGAGCTGAACCTCACGGGATAATGAGCGGGACCCATGATTTTCCTGTACTTCTCCGGTAGCTGGTGAAGGTTTTCGCGACAGAGGGTTTTCGTCTCCTCAAGCGTTGGCAACCTCGCCACGGTTCGTCCGCTCTGCAAGACGGGTTCCAGCAAAGGCTTCGCTCCAGAGATCTGCTCGTTACGCAACGTAATCACGTCTTCCGTCATGAATCCTTCATCATCCTTCAAGCGGAAAACTTGTTTCTTCCCTGGCCATGACTCTTTGCCGGTGCTGAGCTTCAGCACCGGGCGCGTATCGTATTCCACAAGTTTGTAAGCGGTGTCCGCCCAAGGCGCGTCCGCCGAAACGCCGACTTTCGTGCCGACGCCGTAACTATCAAAAGGAACATGGGCTGCGCTAAAGCGCGCCAGGTCATATTCATCAAGACCGCCGCTGCCGATGATTCGCACGTCTTTCAGGCCGGCTTCATCCAAGATGAGCCGCACCTCGCGAGCGAGTGAGGCGAGATCGCCGCTGTCAATACGCACCCCTCGGAGTTGCTCGCCGCGCCCCGCCATTTCCTTGGCGACCTGAGCCGCGAGCCGTGCTCCCTGAGCCGTATCAAAGGTATCGATGAGAAGAGTCGCGCTCTTCGGGAACGCCCTGGCATAAGCGCGGAACGCTTCGATCTCACTTCCGAAAGTGGAAACAAATGAGTGGGCCATGGTGCCTATCGGAGGAATTCCATAGAGCTTGGCGCCGCGCACGTTGCTCGTCCCGACAAAGCCGGCGATAAACGTAGCGCGCGCGACTTTCATCCCCGCATCGGAGCCTTGGGTGCGCCGCAGGGCAAAGTCCACGACCGAACGGCCGGCCGCAGCATCAACACAGCGCGCCGCTTTGGTGGCGATCAGCGACTGAAAGTTGACTTGATTAATGATGAAGGTCTCGACCACCTGCGCTTCAATGATCGGTGCCGTCACTTCCAGAATGGGTTCCTCGATGAAAAAAACCCGACCCTCGGGCAATGCCCATAGGTCACCGGTGAAGCGCAGGCCGCTGAGGAAATGCAGAAAATCGTCCGTGAACAGATTCAACGAAGAGAGGTAGTCTAGGGCCGCGGCGTCAAAACAAAAACTTTCCAAATATTCGATGACATCGCGCAAGCCGGCCGCGATGAAATACCCTCGCTCGGGCGGGTACGAGCGGATGAACAGGCTAAAACTCGCAAGTCCGCTCTTGCGCTCGCGAAAGTAGCTCTGCGCCATCGTAAGTTGGTACAAATCGGTGAGCAGCGCGAGATTGTCGCTGGTCGT
Source organism: Binatia bacterium (assembly GCA_036258955.1). Lineage (GTDB taxonomy): Bacteria > Desulfobacterota > Binatia > UBA9968 > UBA9968 > DATACQ01. The sequence goes on along the minus strand of DATACQ010000315.1, from coordinate 1,465 downwards.
CATGTGAACTGCCGGATTGCCGGCAGTCTAGTGAAAACATTCGCGAGAGTAAAGCTGCGCGGGGTAGGAGACGTGGAGAGCGGAATAGATCGAAATTTTTCTTTCTGCTAAGGTGTCGCAGGATACGGCTGCAACCGCCGTGTCATCGCCGAGGAAGGTAGCAATGAGAAATCCTCGGCCGAGATCCTTGGCATTGCTCGAGATGACAAGATTCTCCGTCGTAGAAGGATTAGAGTGACTCTATGGCTGAACTGAACCAGCAAAAAACCGCGTCCCAAGCCTATCTCGAAGTGGCGGTGGCGCACGGCACCGAGTATGTTTTCGGCCTGCCGGGTACGAGCGGACAAGAATTTATAGGCGCCATCGCCGACCAGGAGAAGGTCCGTTACATTCTGGCGTTGCACGAAACTTGTGTCGTCTCTATGGCCGACGGTTATGCGCGCGTTTCCGGCAAGCCCACGCTGGCGCAGTTAAGCACGCTGCCAGGAACCGCGAACGCCATCGGCGCGCTCTATGATGCTTATCGTGACCGCTCGCCTGTGGTGCTGACTTCCACGAATGTGGATACCCGGATCGCCGGACGCGACGCGCACACCGAGGGAAAAGATCTTACTGAGTTAACCAGGCAATTCACAAAATGGAGTCATGAAGTCCATCGCGCTGAGCGTGTGCCGGAGATATTAAACCGCGCGCTCAGGTTCGCTGCGGCGCCACCCATGGGGCCGGTTTATCTCTCGCTTCCGAGCGATCTCTTGGGCCAGTCCGTCGATCCGGTTATTCCGGCTGCGGAACGTTTTCGGGTCGTACCGCGCTTGGCGGCTGACCCGCAGGCCCTGAAAGATGCCGCCAAGCTCCTGTCGGCTGCGCAGCGTCCTCTGATAATTGCCGGAAGCGGTGTGGCGCGGGCGGGCGCCACGGCGGAGTTGATCGAGCTTGCGGAGCGCGTGGCGGCGCCGGTGGTGATGGAGCCGCGATACTCGTTTCTTAGTTTCCCGACCACGCACCCCTACAGTTTCCAGATCGCGGAGCGCCAGCCGGACTTCAATTTGTCCTTTTGGGGCGAGCCGGATTTGGTTCTCGCGATCGGTTGCCGTTTGATTCGGGAATATCGCTACATTGCTGACCCGGTGATCAAACCTGAGACCCGTTGCGTTCACATCGAAGAAGATCCCTGGGAAATCGGCAAAATCTTTCCGGTTGACGTTGGTATCATTGCCGACGCCAAAAGCGCGCTGGGCGCCATGCTGGAGATTTTCCCAGCGTGCGACGCTGCTCGGCGCGCCGAAAGGATTTCGCTTCTGCAGAGAGCCAAGGCTGAAACCGTGGCGGAGTTGGATAGGCGGGTAGGGGGAGATTGGCACGCCAAGCGGATCAACGCGGCGCGACTAGTGCGGGTCATGGATAAACTCCTGGACGAAGACACCCTGGTTGTGAACGAAAGCCCTACTAGCAAAGATATCTTAAT
>DATACQ010000314.1:0-5526 GCA_036258955.1 Binatia bacterium | reverse complement strand
TTCACGAGTCATTCAATACCAGCAGCATCTGGAATATCAGACGCAGACCGATTCACTCACTGGACTATACAATCGCCGCGCGTTCGAAAAAAAGTTGCGAGACGAGTTCGAACGAGCGGCGATTGTATAGTCCAGTGAGTGAATCGGTCTGCGTCTGATATTCCAGATGCTGCTGGTATTGAATGACTCGTGAACCGACCCGAATTCGGGCTAGTAGCTCGGAAAAAGAGAACGGCTTCGTAATGTAATCGTCAGCGCCAAGATCGAGACCTCGAATCCGGTCACCCTCTTGGATTCGCGCAGTAATCAAAATCATGTAGAGGTTCTTCAAATCAGGATCAGATCGGATTGTTTTGATCAACTCGAACCCGTCCATTTTGGGCATCATGATGTCCGATAACGCGATCTGGACCGGCTGCTGCCGAAGCCTCTCCAGCGCCTCAACCCCATTAGCGGCAGTGACCACACGATACCCTTCGCGCCGTAAGACGATCGAGAGCAGATCGCGCTGGTCGGGGTGATCTTCGATGACGAGAACGCACAGTGAATTTCCTTGTTCCGTGTTATCCATGGCCCCTTTTCATTCCGTGTCACTGAGTGTTTGTAATCGTTCCTCAGTGACTAATCGGCGGCTGTTTCCAGTTGTTTATCTCGAAGGCAGTTTTTCGACGTCACCGTCACTAACTGACTTCGGCTGAAGGACGGCCACAGTTCAATCCAGAACTCGCGATTCTTTTTCTTCCGCGTCTCTGCGCGAATGCAAATCCGCAGAAGAGCATTGCTTTGCCCGAACTCTATGTTCTAGACGGCCCTGCTTTCCTTGCCCCTGCTGCTCCTCGTCGAAAACGGATGAACACCTGAAAGTGATGATCCGAGGTTTCCTTGTATCAAAGTGCCTGGATTTGTCAATTTACACCGTATTCTGCACGCACGCGGTTCTGTATCCGAATAATTCTTCGTCACACCGGGACGCTGCCGCGCCGCCGCGGTGCTATGCTCGTTCGCGTCGAGTTGTCACAGATTGTTGAAGAAAACGGCCAAAGAGCCGATTTTATGAACGTCGCAAACCGAACGGCCGCCAAATTTATGCAAACGGAAATCGCTACGCAACAGTCGCGAAACACTTACCAGGGAGTCATCGTAGCCGTCGTGTCGAATAAGGGAGGGGCGGGAAGCACCACCGTGGCAACCAATATAGCGATCGACCTCGCGCGTCAAAACAAGTCTGTTTGCCTGGTCGATCTGGTTCTCCGTTCTGGTTCCGTGACGAGTTTTCTTAACGTCGAGCCAACTTGCTGTCTTTTGGATATTGCCAAGTCTCTCCGGCGGGACCATTCACTCGCGATCGAAGACGCTTTCGTACAGCACGTCTCCGGACTTCGTGTCCTGGCGGAGCCGCTGCGGGGGAGTCTGGAAACTCGTATCAAACCCGCCGAGATAGATGAAATATTCGACCGGCTTGTCCAATCGTTCGAGTTTCTGGTTATCGACACACCGAAAGTATTTGATGACATGCAGTTGTTGGCGCTCGACCGGGCCGAAGTTATTTTGTTCGTGACGGAAATGGACGCACCATCCTTAAAGGGCGCGCGCCAGACGTTCGACCTCTTTCGCCGCATGGGCGTGGATATCGCCAAGATACGTGTGTTGCTCAATCGCTACATTACACTGGAGACGATGGATCTTCGGGCAATCGAAAAGCTCTTGGGGATGAGCGTCTTTTGGACAATTCCTGATGACTACCGCGCGGTGCTTTCGGCCGTCAACCAAGGGCTATCAGTCCAGGCATGTGGCTACGGCGCCGACTCCGACATTGGCAGGAGCTACCGTGGATTGCCGGATGCTTTGATAGAGTCTATTTCGCCCGCAAGATGAGAGCCAGGCTCCCGCCGGCCGGTATTGTAGTCAATCGATAAGCAAAATGAATGGCAGTGACCGGCGAGGACCGCTCGTTGCGGCCGCTACTAACCGAAAAGAATCCTGCTTGTTTCCCCTTTGCTGTACCGTGTTCGTGATTCTTCCGAGGTCGTCTATGTTCGACTGAGACGAGTGATCGCGGCTTTTAAGCTCGCGCGCATGCGCTCGATCGACCGCGCCAACTCGCCGATCTCATCGTCTGTGCGAGCGACGATCGGCACGTCCAGTTGGCCGCGGCTCATCGCATCGGCGGCTTTGACCAGCTCGATAATGGGTTTGATCACACTTCCGGCAATGAGAACCGAGAGTACCGCCGCGACAACCAGACAGATGCCGGTCAGCAGGATAATCGGCAAGAGAGTATTGCGCACGTCTTGTGATGTGGTGTCGTCCCAAATACCGACGTGCACCGCCCCTAGCTGCCCCTCCAGCACCGGGGCCCGATTTTCCCGAACGGGCCTGCCGCGCAACGTGAGCTCGCGCGCGCCCGAGCTTCTCGGCTGGTCCATATCGAGGGCGCTTTTTAGTTCCTCGGGGAAGGGCTGAGCGCTTGACGCCAGAATCTCTCCTTTGGCGTCTTGAACAACTGCGTACGCGACGCCTTCCAGCCGCCCGTATTTAGCGACTAACGCGTCCAACTCCAAAACACCGCGCCGCGACATGTACGGCGCCGCCGCATCGCTCAGGTTCGTTGCGATGGCGGAAGATCTGAAATCTACCTGTTTGCGCAGCGCATTGCCGGTAAGAAAGTAAACCAGGGCCAGCACCAATATGCCCATCAGCAAGACCGTCCCGCCGGACGCTAAGGCGATTTTCCACTTCAAGCTCATGCTTCGGCCTGCAATCGGCAGCGTTTGAGGCAACCTGGAAGTTTTGACGGAAACAGAATCCTCAGACATCGATCCTCCTATTGATACTTGCGCTCTGTACTAGCGGGTCTTCTTGAAAGTCCCAAGTTCCCGAGCGATTGCGCTTTCGAAGTCGCTCCGACGCTTCGGGTCGGAGATTTCCCGGCTAATCATCCCGATCAGTTGTTCTACTTTCGTTTGCGGAAATTTTTCCTGCGACTCTCCTAGGATGCGGATTTGGTCGCTCACGACCAAAGGCGCGATGGGACCCATAAACTCTGTTACATGCGCAATGAGTCTGGTGATCACGCCTGCCGGAACTGTATTTTCGGCCGACTGCGCAGCAATCGGTGCCGCGGTTACAAGGCCCGATTTGCACAGGTTGAAAAGAATTCTAGCGGTTTGAGCGTATGGCGCCTTGAGCGCTCCAGCGACTTCTTGAACGCTGCGGCGGCCATCGACCTTGCTGAGTACTCGCCAGGCCGCATGCGGGATCGTGATTGGACCATTGGGTTCCCCGGCGAGATCTGCGAGCTGAAAAACACATTGCGCCGAGGGGATAACCTCAACGATATTTTCCCATTCGCGGCTCATGGTTCGCAGATCTTCCAAAATCTGGGCGGATTTCTTCTGGATGGTCGTTACGGGCGTTGTTCCGTTCGCCTCTAAACTGAAGCTGCCCTCGCCCCAAGTAACCGGATAGTAGATGGCCTTTTCCCCCTCACCTATAGGGCAGGTGGCGTGCACTATTTCACCCTCGTTCAAGAAAACCTCGACGGTTTCGGTGCCGTGCCGAAGCCGGAGCACGCCGGACTTCTTTCCTCCCGTGGCGAGTGAGAGGATTTCGTTCAAATTGATCTCCGAAAGATTTCCTTGCATCTAATTTTCCGCTGCCGATTCTCTCAGTGGTTACTTATCGGTAATCGACGGAACTCTTTTAAAACATTCGACAAATCGCACAGTGGGTCATCTAATGAGGCATGACTTCGATTGTGGGAGCGCGCGACCGCTTCGAACGCGCCTCTCATCTCAGGTTCCGGAAGGTACCCGTCCCTCACCCCTGACGTAGCGCAAGGATTCACGCGCGTCCGTACGGCTAAGACCACCATAGGCCCGGTTCCTGCGGCCCGGTCGAAATGGTCGTTCGAAGCTCTGAAGCGAGGCCAGCCTACTTTGCTCCCGAATCCTAGCGGTAATTGAAAGGATATGTCAACAGGAATCGAAACCCCGTGGGCGCCAAAATGCATTTTCACCGCGACCGGCAAGCATTTACCCCGAAGCGAGCTTCTGTTTCAAGATCTCGTTTACCATTTGCGGGTTAGCCTTGCCGCGCGTTGATTTCATTACCTGGCCCACCAGAAAACCAAAGATTTTTTGATTGCCGCGGCGATAATCCGCCACCTGTTCGATATGGGCGGCGAGGACTTCATCGACCGCGCCACGGATGCTTGCGGCATCGGAGACCTGTTCCAGACCCTTTTCATCCACGAGCTGCTGGGGCGAGCGCCCAGAGTCCAGGAGTGAATCAAAGATGGTTTTGGCGATTTTGCCGCTGATCTTGCCGGCATCGATAAGTCTCACCAGCTCCGCCAATTGATCGGGTTGAAGCGGCCAATGGCTGACGGTGAATTGCTCGTCGAGTTTTCGTTCCTTCAAAACCCGGAACAAATCGCCGACTATCCAATGACTCAATGCTTTCGGATTCGGGTGCAGCCTCAGAGCTGCTTCAAAGTAGTCGGCGACATCTTTTCGCGAAGTGAGCAGTTCTGCGTCGTAGCTGGGTAAGCCGAAATCAGCCATAAACCGGGCGCGCCGTTGGTCCGGCAATTCAGGCAGTGTCGCTCTGATCTGGGCGATCCAGGTATCGTCTATTATGATGGGAGGTAAATCCGGATCGGGAAAGTAACGATAATCATGAGCGGACTCTTTGGAACGCATAGAGCGTGTTGTTTCACGATTTTCGTCCCACAGACGGGTCTCCTGAAGCAAAGTTCCGCCTTCATCCAGCGTCTCGCTCTGGCGCTGGGTCTCAAAGAGGATGGCCTTTTCCAACGCCTTCAGGGAGTTCAGGTTTTTAATCTCAACTTTGGTGCCCAAAGCGGCGCTGTCTTTGAAACGCACCGACACGTTCGCGTCACAGCGGAGACTACCTTCTTCCATATTCCCGTCGCAAATTCCCAGATACTGAAGAATCGCGCGTAAGGTTTTAAGATATAACCGCGCCTCATCTGCGCTGCCGAGATCCGGCTCGCTGACGATCTCCAAGAGCGGAACGCCCGCGCGATTGAGATCCACCAGGCTCGCATCGTCCCGAAGGTCGTGAATCGTCTTGCCGGCATCTTCCTCGATGTGAATGCGGGTCAACCGCACACGTTTCGTTGTGCCGCCCGCGAGTTCCAAGTCGAGATAACCATCGGCGCAGAGCGGTAGCTCGTACTGGCTGATCTGGTAACCTTTGGGCAGATCCGGATAAAAATAATTCTTTCGCGCCAAGCGGCTGGCGCGCGCAATATCGCAATGCAGGGCAAGACCCGCGCGCACGGAGAATTCGATCACCCGTTTGTTCAGTACGGGTAATACCCCAGGAAACCCGGCGCACACAGGGCAGGCGTTGCTGTTCGGCTCTTCGCCAAACCGGGTCGAGCAACCGCAAAAAATTTTGGACTCGGTTAACAGTTGGGCGTGAACCTCAAGCCCTATAACCGGCTGGTATTTTGCCATACCTCGTTACGGCAAGTGCTCACCTTCGAGCGGCGGTTTT
>DATACQ010000313.1:0-1917 GCA_036258955.1 Binatia bacterium | reverse complement strand
GGCGGGTGGGGTTTCTGCAGTGGTTTCGGGAAGACCGTGAGTTTCGGGAAATTATAATGTGCGCTCTTCCATTCGAATTCACCGGTGGTCCACGCTTTGATGACGATATCCAAAGCTTCCGGCAGGCGAGTTTGCGCATTGCTCCAGTCATAGCCGAAAACCGCATACTCCGTCGGATGCATGCCGCGGCCGGCGCCGAAATTCAACCGGCCATTGGAGAGCAAATCTACCATGGCGAACTCTTCGGCAATGCGCAGCGGGTTGTGCATTGGCAGTATCGAAACAGCGGCCCCCAGGCGCATTTTTTTCGTGCGTTGCGCGGCGGCCGCTAGTATGACGGGCGGGCTCGGCATCATCCCGCCGAAACGTCGAAAGTGATGCTCGGTAATCCAGAGGGAGTCAAAACCGAGGCTTTCCGCTGCGTCGATCTGTTCAAGCCAGCGCGAGTATAGTTCCGGACTGTCGCCGTCCAACTCGGGGACGTACGTATTCAGAATGTAGTAGCCAAACTTCACAGGGAGATTACCTTCAGATCCGGCAATATGCGGTCACGTCTCACCTGGCTAAGTCGAAGGTATATTCGCGCTCGCTTGGAAAAATAGCAAGGTTTGGCTCACCCGTGCTGAAGCAGAGAAGGCGTGAGCTCAAGGTTCAACGTTCGAGTTCATGCGCTGATCCCAATCGAACGTTGAACCTTGAGTTTGATTGCTGGATTACGGTTGCAGGAAGGTCTGGGCGATGCCCCACACCGTGTAAAGGGCTGTTGCACCGACCGTTGCCCAAATCGTGAGCTTGAACCAAATAGGCATGTCTTCCATGTTTTTCTCCTGTAGGAACGATTGCTTGCGCGCGACAAGCCATTGTCGCGGGATGTTGCCATTGAGAAAGCGCGCAGTATCGCTTGCGCTAAGCGCTGGCGCTCCTATGGGAACAGGCGGCACCGGAGGGGAGTGTCAGATCAGAAATACCAGCTTCATCCGATAAAGTTTGCGTGATGCGAGCGGAAAGTAGACGGCGCTGCGGAGCCAAGAAGACGTCGCCGGAAACGGCGGAGAGACAAGACGGCTTTCGTTTATACTGCTAGAACCGAGTCGGCTGCCGTCAAGATCAGTCTCAATGGCGGCGGCGATGAAGGTGGCGCCCCGAAGTTGGCCACGCCTGAGATCGTCTGCTCCCTCGGACTGCAAAGAGAGGCCAAGTATAAGCGCGATGGCGAGAAAAAGCGCGGCCGATCGATATACGGCAACGTCACGAGCCATGAGCCAATCATATACCTCGGCGGGTAAGTCTACAAACGACGCAACCGGAGTTTGAAGCTCGGGCGTTCAATTTCAATGCTTTGAGCCTCCTTTTGTGCCGTTAATTGCTCGAGAAGTGCTAGCAAGGGAGCCGCCGTAGCGCCGTACTGTTGCGCGCTGCCCGCGGCTTTCATCGCGGCGACATTTTCCGCGCCGGCAAAGTAATTAAGCAGCGCGTCATCATCCGACACGCCGTAGCCACCGAATTTCTCGCGGAAATCTTCCAGCGACATCTCGGGCGGCTCGGTATGTCTCAGCTCTTTGGCCCGTGGCCGGCTGAGGATACGATCTCTCACATTGACATCGATTGACTCAGCCTCCTCGGTTCCCCAAAAACCGAGCGCATAGAGAATCACCTCATCGGTGACTTCCTTGTAGCGCTCGCCAACTATGACATTGATGGCGGCCTGCACGCCAAAAAACTGCGAATAGGGCGTGACCATGATCGGGTAACCGAACTCTGCGCGCACTCGCGCAACTTCTTCCAGCACGCGGGTCAGTTTGTCGAGCTTCCCCAGATTGCCCAGCTGAAAACGAAAGTTCGAGATCATACCGCCAGGCACCTGATGAATTGGGTGGAAGGTATCGTACTCCAGCGGCTTTCCTATCGATAAGCCGT
>DATACQ010000312.1:0-2682 GCA_036258955.1 Binatia bacterium | reverse complement strand
GGGGGAGAACTGAACAGAGTAAGGCCGAGCCAAAAAAGACCAAATTCTCGTGGCGTGCATTTTTTTTCCTCGATATTGCGACGTTTCGACGTTTCGTTGATGCAGGTGCGGACAACAATTTAGATCCTGGGTTTACTTCTTCCTGACAACCAATGGTATCAACTCGGATAGTTCGGAAACCGTTGCGCCCTGCCATTCTCTGGCTTCACGGAGCACTTCGCCGCGGGTTTTCTGTGAGGATGTTCGAATCAACACCGGATACATACCGACATCCGCCGCTGCCGTCAATTCGAAGTTCTCACCGTCGGCAACATATACGCATTCTTCGGGTCTGACACCGAGCCGTTGGCAGGCGAGATGATAGATTTCGGGAGCGGGTTTCTTGACCCGCTCCCTGCTCGAGAAGACGGTGACATCAAATAGATCGGCGAATTCGGTTTCCGGCCAGACGATCGGAATTTCGATCGAGCAATTGCTCAGCAGGCCGATCTTGAAACCGGTGTTTCTAAGTTTTGCTAATGTCGCGATAGCGTCCGACTTGGGCGTGAGCGCTCGTCTGGTGAGTTGCAGACGCACTTCGACCGCTTTAGCCATCTGTTCAGCGGTCGGACATGCGCCAATGATCTTGCATGCATGCTCGATGCTCGCTTCTACGGTTTGAAACTCGCCGATCGTCCGCTTCTCAATTAGGTCCCGCCAGTTTTGCATGAAAGAATCATTGGGCACACCGAGTGCCGCGGGGAAGTCCGAATCACTCAAACCAGCCGAAGATGCTATAAAGCCATCGACGATGGTCCCGAACAAATCGAAGATGATCGCCTGAAATTTCATCGTCTTCCCGGGATTCTCCCGAATAGTCCTTGCTAGAGTTCTAGGCGACTTGCACTCTACTCAAACCCCCAGCTTGAACATCCCAGATTCGTTTGTACTCGATCTTCTGTTAGATGGAATTTGATGTGGAATTCGTAAGGCTCGCGAAAGACGATAACAAAACTTTTGGTCTTTGTTAGTGCTGCATATTTTCGATGTGAACCGGTTCCACCGGGTCAGCCAATTCAAAGCCGAAGACCTTTGAGTAAAAATAGAGCTCTGCTTCAAGCACCCGTTTGATGGTTTCGGCTTTGCGGAAACCGTGCTGCTCGCCCTCAAAGGTGAGCAATGCGACCGGGAGCTTTTTGGCGCGCACGGCGGCGGCCATTTTCTCGGCTTGGTCGGGCAGGACGATCTTGTCTTCCAATCCCTGAAACAGGATCAGGGCGCAGGACAAGCGGTCAGTGAAGTGAATCGGTGAGCGTTCGACATACAGGTCGCGCCGTTCGGGATATGGACCGATCAGTCGATCGAGGTAGCGGGACTCGAACTTGTGCGTGTCTTTGGCCAACGACTCCAGATCGCTGACGCCGTAGTGGCTGGCTCCCGCCTTGAAGACGTCGCGAAACGTAAGGGCGCAGAGGGTTGTGTATCCCCCGGCGCTGCCCCCTCTAATCGCCAGGCGATCGCCATCGACTTCGCCGCGGTCGACGAGATAGCGCGCGCCGTTGACACAGTCATCGAGATCGACGATCCCCCACTTCCCGTTCAGTCGTTCGCGGTAGGCACGGCCGTAACCGGAACTGCCGCCATAGTTGACGTCGAGCACAGCAATGCCCCGGCTGGTCCAGTACTGAATGGCGTATTTTAAGGACGAGGAACTGGAGGAAGTCGGCCCGCCATGGCTGATCACCAACAGAGGAGGTTTTTCATCCCGTGGTGCGGTGAAATCGCGATTGCAAGGCAGGTAAAGGTAACCATGCGCAGTCAGGTAATCCTCTGTGGGAAACTCGATTGAGCGGGGTTCACTGAGATATCCCGTATCAACTCCTGTCGCTCGTGATCTGCGCAACACAGCCGCACGGTTAGCAGCCAAATCCAACGACACGATCGATGTCGATTCAATCGAGGACGCCCCGATAAATACCGCTCGATCGCGTTTAACGTCGATGTGTGAAATAGCCGAAAACGGCACGTCGATGTTAGCAAGCTTTTTTGTCTCCGTGTCCAACGAAGCCAGGTAATCGCGACCATTTTTACTGTAGCTGCAAATGATCAGTTTTTCGGACGCAAACCCATACAAGGCAGAGCCAAAAACCCATTGCGGCTGGCCAAACTCGGCGTCCATCGAACAGAGGGCATCTATCTTGCCGTCAACCCATCGGTACAGATTCCACCAACCGCTACGGTCAGAGGCAAAATAGACTCTTCCGTCCGGCGACCACTGCGGCTCGAAAATCGACTCTGCTGCGCCGCCCGCGATTCTAGTCATCTGGACTACTTTGCCGTCGTCCTCGAGCTTTCCAAGCCACAGCTCCGTGCCGTCCCACGGCATGTTCGGGTGATTCCAGGTTAGCCAGGCTAGGTGCGATCCGTCCGGGCTCAAACGGGGCGATGAGTAAAAGTCGTTGCCGGCAACCAGGATCGTGCCAGCGTCGCCACCGGTTAAGTGGATGCGCACCAACGTGTTGACGGCTTCGCCTGGCCCTGAATGATCTTCGCACACCGCGAAGATAAGATTTCGCCGGAGATCTATTTGGCCGTCGGCATAGCGCAGTTTGCCTTCGGGCGTTAGGGGGCGCGGTTCAGAGCCGTGTTGTTGAATGTAAAGCCGTTGGTCCGCAAAGTTGGAAAAAACGACCCTTCCACCAT
>DATACQ010000311.1:0-3483 GCA_036258955.1 Binatia bacterium | reverse complement strand
AAAAAAGACGGGAATCGCGGCTTGGATCATCTTCTTTGCGCTTCTCTCGGTGCTACCGCTTCTGCGACAGATCACACCCGGTCATGCGCTCGAAGTCTTTGATAGTTTTTTCCGCGTTGGATCATTGGTCTTTGGCGGCGGCCATGTGGTTCTGCCGCTGTTGCAAGCGGAGGTTGTCGAACCAGGCTGGGTGACCAACGAACAATTTGTCGCAGGCTATGGCGCCGCGCAAGCAGTGCCGGGCCCGCTGTTTACGTTTTCCGCTTACCTCGGCACAGTGATGGGTCCGGAACCGAACGGATGGCCGGGCGCGCTCCTCGCCGTTGTGGCGATCTTTCTTCCTTCTTTTCTACTGGTCACCGGCGCTCTTCCTTTTTGGGAGCTGTTGTACTCGGTACCAGCTTTTCAATCCGCCCTCCAAGGCATCAACGCCGCTGTCGTCGGACTGTTGCTGGCGGCTTTGTATAATCCTGTGTGGACAAGCGCGATCTATTCACCCGCTGATTTCGGCCTGGGACTGTTTGCGTTCGCGCTTCTAATGTTCTGGAAATGGCCGCCTTGGTTGGTGGTTGTGTTAACTGCGCTCGGAGGTGAAGCGATCGCGCGGATTTGAGCCGGTATTTCGAGGCGCTTGTTTTGCGCCGGCAAGATGTCTTTCGTATTGCTGTGCTGCTGGTATCGGTGAGCCTTTTAGCCGGCGCTGTTGCTTTTGATTGCTCAATCCGGCAGCGGTGGTCTGCTTACGCTTGCCCCATTGTCTTTGGATGGAGCAGTTTGCTACCGGCACTCTTTGAACAACTCTTCTCATAGCATTCTAAGAGTATGCCCCAATGGACACTCTGACCCATGCGCTTTCGGGCGCCTTAGCTGCGCGTGCTACGACGCCGGCCCGCGCGCGCCATTCAGTCGCCGCCCGCATCACTGCCGGATTCTTCGCTTGCGCGTTCCCTGATGCCGATGTCGTGCTGAGCCTCTTTTCGCCGGTTACTTACTTGACGCTGCATCGCGGCGTCACACATTCAATGATTCTCGCGCCGTTATGGGCTTATCTGCTCGCCTGCCTGTTTGCGAGGATGCATCGCCGCAAGCCGGTTTCCTGGCGCGACTACTTTGGCGTATGCCTGCTCGCGATTTTGATGCATATCGTAGGTGATTTGATTACTTCGTTCGGCACTATGATCTATGCGCCTTTTTCCGACGCGCGCGTGGCGTGGCACACGACGTTCATTATTGATCTCTGGTTCAGCGGGATAATCGTTGCGGGGCTTGCCGCTGCTTGGGTGTGGCGCCGCTCGCGGGTTCCGGCGGCGATCGGGCTTGCGGGTCTCGCCGCCTACGTCGGGCTGCAGGCATTACAGCACCAACGTGCGGTTAACTTCGGTAGGCGTTTCGCCGAAAGCCGCGCCTTACCTGGAGCGCGCGTCTCCGCTCTCCCGCGGCCGGTTTCGCCGTTCAATTGGATGGTGGTCGTAACCGAGGGCGATCTTTATCACTACGCCAATGTCAATCTCGTGCGCAGGGCGCCGCTCCCGCGACCGGGGCCTCGGGCGGGTTTGATCGCCCGTCTCAATGCCGCATACGTACCGCTCGAGCAGGCGCAGTGGATAACGATCCACAAGTACGGGCCGGACCCGAGCCGGCGAGACCTGGCGGCGCGCGTGCTTGCGCATCCGCGGCTCGGATTCTATCGCTGGTTTGCCGATCATCCAGCGCTCTACCGCATCGACGAGCGCAATCCAGCAATTTGCGTGTGGTTTGAAGACCTCAGATTTACAACCGTCGGGCGCGAGTCAAGCAGCTTCCGGTATGGCCTGTGCAGCGCGGGCCATACAGATGATTGGCGACCGTTCAGATTGCGCGATAACGGCACGCGAGAGGCTGTGAACTGACGCTCCGATCGACGAGGGACAGACGGAGTTTTGTACTTACGAGATTCACGAAAGAGGACTGCTGGCGAAGGTGTCGCATTGTTTGAGGTCGCCGCTTTCGATACCACGGCGGAACCACTGGACGCGCTGCTCGGCGCTGCCGTGGGTAAAACCTTCGGGTACCACGTAGCCCTGCGCGCGCTTTTGCATCCGATCGTCGCCGATCTGCGCCGCCGCGTTTAACCCCTCTTCTACATCACCCTGCTCGAGAATATTGCGCTCACGGTGCGCATCGTTCGCCCATATCCCGGCAAGGCAATCGGCTTGCAGCTCGAGTCGAACGGATAAGGTATTGGCCTGCTGCTGGTTTCTTGCGCGACTTTGCGAGCCTTGCACCTTGTTCATGATCCCGAGAAGGTTTTGCACATGATGGCCGACCTCATGGGCGATCACGTACGCTTGCGCGAAATCGCCTGGAGCAGCGAAGCGCTCGCGCAGCTCCCGGTAGAAGGAAAGATCTATATAAAGTTTGTGATCGGCGCCGCAGTAGAAAGGTCCCGAGGCCGCCTGCGCGAAGCCACAGGCTGATTCGACCGCGCCGGAAAAAAGGACCAGCGTTGGTTTTTCGTAGCTGCGGCCCGCCGACTCGAAGATCTTGCTCCACGTGCGCTCGGTGCTGCCGAGCACCCGTGCGACGAACTCCCGCATCTCATCCTCTCCGCCGCTGCGTTGGGACTGAGGTAACGAGGTCTCGGGGACATTGGTTTCAGGGACGCCTTGCAGCAGGATACTTGGATCGACCCCAAAAAACAGCGCAATCAAAACGACCGCGATTGTGCCTATGCCGCCGCCGACGACGCCCCGCGAGGCGCGCATGCCGCGGCGGTCTTCGATATTTTGACTTTCTTGTTCTTGATCGAGGCGCATAGAGTTTCCTCCGTTAATCCCAAGGTGTGGCGCAATCCGTACTTAAAGCTTAGCTGAAGATCGTGCCGAAGCAACATCAAAGTTGTCACAGAGAAGTCTTGTGATACAGTTTCGATAGCAACGTTTTTCCAAGGAGGAAATCGCGATGGGACTTTTAGATGGATTAATCGGCAATGTGCTCGGTTCCGTGTTGAGCGGCAATCAGAGACAAGATTCACTCGGTTCTGTGTTGGGTGGGTTTGGCGGCGGCAATCAGGCAGGGCGCGGTAATCTACTTCTTCAACTGGCGCTGACGCTCCTCCAGCAAAATGGCGGGCTTCAAGGAGTCCTCGGTAGATTTCGAGAGCGCGGTCTAGCGCAGCAAGCTGATTCGTGGGTGAGCACGGGGCAAAATTTGAACATCTCTCCAGACCAGCTTCAACAGGTCTTTGGCTCAGCAACGATGAGCGATATAGCTTCACGGCTCGGCGTCTCGGAGCAGGAAGCTGGGTCGGAAATGGCTCAAGTATTGCCGGAGATCATCAATCAGCTTACCCCGCGAGGGCAAGTGCCGGAAAACAGTAATGATGAAATTGCGGATGGGTTGTCGGCGCTGGCGAACAGTCCAGGACTCCGTTAGAGCGTCCCGAACATCTATTTGCCGCAAAGCGCGAGAAATGCCGTGCGCACTGGGATGAGCTATCGTAGT
>DATACQ010000310.1:0-2600 GCA_036258955.1 Binatia bacterium | reverse complement strand
AAACACCGGATGGCGGCACTATCTACATCGGTGATAAATGTCTCGTATCCACCGAAAAGAATATTTTCATCAAGCCGGAAAAACGCAATATGGGCATGGTTTTCCAGTCCTACGCGCTCTGGCCGCACATGACTGTCTTCGAAAACATTGCTTATCCGCTAAAACTGCGTGGCATCAAAGGACGGGAAGCGGAAAAGAAAGTCGCGAACGTTTTGGCGCTTGTCGGTCTGGCGGGTTTGGAAGAGCGCCCAGCGCCGGCGTTGAGCGGCGGGCAGCAGCAGCGGGTCGCCCTGGCGCGGGCGCTGGTCTTTTCGCCAAAGGTATTGCTGCTCGACGAGCCTTTGAGCAACCTCGACGCGCAACTCCGCGAAGAGATGCGGCGGGAGCTGAAAGCTTTGCAGCGTCGGGTCAACGTCACGGTGATTTTCGTCACCCATGATCAAATCGAGGCGCTCAGTTTGTCGGATCGCATCGCGATTATGAAATTCGGCGAGCTCGAACAGGTGGGCACGCCGGAAGACGTTTACTATCATCCGGCGACGCCGTTTGTGCGCGACTTTCTGGGGAAGACCTTTCTCTTGACCGGCAAGGTGGCGGCGCTCTCCGATCAGCACGTGCGAGTCGAAGTCCAGGGAGTCGGCGCCTCGGCGCTGATGTTGCAGCGCGAAAACGTCATATCGTCGCAAAAAGATTTTCCCGCGGTAGGGAAAGCTGCGATGGTGGCGATTCGGCCCGAGAAGATCGTCCTTTCAGAGGGCGCTCGAGGGGCGGAGGGGAACTTTGTTGAAGGCACTTTGCACGCGAGTCAATTTTTGGGGGACCGCTACGAGTACACCGTGACCCTCGGTTCGGAAACTCGGGTTATCGTCTCGCCCGAGGCGCGCCAGCTCAAGCAGGGCGGTAAGGTGTGCCTCGAGCTAAAGCCTGAGGGCATGACGCTATGGCCGAAGGAACCGTAGTTCAAAACGTAAAGTCGTTCAAACAGTTCAAAATCGTTATTCAATGGACGATGTTACACCTGCCACACGAAGTTCGGAAAAGAAGGAAAAGCAACTTCTCTTCCTTCGTGCCCTTCGCGCCCTTCGTGGTGAAAGCCATTTGCCGTATGCTGAGCTAACGGAACTTCCGGATTCCAGGAACCTTCAATGCTGTGACCAAGGTTATTGCCGAAACCGCCACGCCGCCGAAGATGGTTGTCGCCGGCGCACCGACGAAGGGTATTAGTAGGCCGGATTGAACTTGCCCCAGCGGATGTAGCCCGCGATTACTCAACTGAAAAACTCCCATCACCCGCCCGCGCAGAGAATCGGGCGTGCTCATCTGGAGGATCGTGCCGCGAGATGCGCCCCAAATAGTGTCTGTCGCGCCGACGGCCGTCATGAGCGACAGCGACAACAAAAAAGACGGCGAGACGCCGAATAGCGCAAACGCTGCGCCGTAGAGAATGGCCGAGACAAAAAGAATCCGGCCTTGGTACGAACGCTGGCCCACGGCAATGTAAATACTGGAGCCGATGACCGCGCCCAGGCCGCGCGCTGACTGGAGCAGTCCGAAGCCGTGAGCGCCCACGCGAAGGATGTCACTGGCGAAGATCGTGAGCATCGTATGATTGAGGCCGAATACGGATGCCATGGCTTCCATGACCATGATCCCAAGAACCACGGGCCGCGAGACGATGTAGGAAAAGCCCTCCTTGGTTTCGCTGAGCAGGGTGCGTCGGCTGGAGCTGCCTTTGGAAGCCACGCGCATCAATAATATAGCGCAGACAACAACAATATAGCTTCCTGCGTTGGCGTAAAAGGCTCCAGCCGTGCCCATCCAACTGATTGCTATTCCGGCGAGAAACGGGCCGATAAGCGCCGAGCCCTTCCACAACAGGGAATTGAGCGCTACGGCGTTCGGCAGCGCCGAGCGCGGTACGAGATTTGGAAACAGTGCCTGCCGCGCGGGTCCATCGAACGACCCCACCGAGGCATTGAGGAAAGTAAACGCGTAAATATGCCAAGCTTGGATCTGACCGGAGTGATCCAACACGGCGAGAGCAAGGGCTAAAACCCCTGAGGCGATCTCGGTCGCAATCATGAGCTTACGGCGGTCATAGCGGTCTGCGAACGTCCCGCTGATTACGCCTAGCCCAATTGCCGGGACGGCGCGGAATACTCCATTGAGTCCCAGCAAGGCAGGAGAGCCCGTGAGCTGATACAATAGCCAGTTCGTCGCCGTCATCTGCATCCAGGTGCCGGTGTTCGAAACCAGGAGCCCAGTCCAGAATAGACGAAAGTCGCGATAGCGCAGCGCCGCAAGGCGCCCGGCGGGTTGGCTGGAGGATTCGGATGATTCGTCAATCATGGGAAGGGTGTTCTACATGCACATCTATGGGGCGGAAGAGAAATGGAGCAGTTATCCTCGATGAAGCCTGTAGGATTGTATACGTCATGCCTGTAATGCGGGAATCCAGGTGTAGGGGCGGGTTTAAAACCCGCCCCTACAAGATTCCCCGTGCGCGGGAATGAACCGAAATGAGGGTTAGCGATTTGCGGGATGCTAAAACTCTTCAGCCGTACGGGGGAATATCAGCTCAATTCCCAATACGCAAATCC
>DATACQ010000309.1:0-6258 GCA_036258955.1 Binatia bacterium | reverse complement strand
ATGAAGAGCAAACACAAATTATCGAGAGGGTGCTCGGGGAAATTGGCGCGGCACAGATCCCGACCATTCTCGCACTTAACAAGATCGATATAGTGCCCGACGTGCGGTTCGGGCGCCTTCAAGATCGAACGGCGATCGGCAGTTGTCCGATATCGGCGCGCACGGGCGACGGGATCGATGCCCTGTTGGAGCTTGTCGGCGCAACGTTGGACCTGGGCAAGGAGCCTTTTCAGGCCTGCTTCGCCCCATCTCAAGCCGGATTAGTGGCGCGCCTGCGCGAACGCGGCCGCATAGTGAGCGAAGACCACGACGGCGAGCACATCCGAGTCTCCGCTTTGGTCACGCCCAAGCTGGCCGGTCAGATGCGGAAGCTTTTGGCGGGCGGGTGATGTAGGCGCATGCTTCGCTATCGCTAGCGGGCAATGTCATTTCAGGCAAGCTAGAATCACTCGCCGGAACGGCAGCCGAGGTCCTACGCCGGCTGCCGGCCCCCCAAGCATGCTTAATCTGCCCAATTTTCTAACCCTCATACGAATTCTTACGATCCCGTTTTTTCTGATTGCTTTGGCTTACCGTCGTTACTGGGAGGCGCTTTTGATTTTCGGCCTCGGCGGTTTCACCGATTTTCTGGATGGGTTTACCGCCCGCTGGATGAAGCAGGAGACAAGGCTGGGCGCGTATCTGGACCCGGTGGCGGACAAATTGCTGGTTTTTTCGTCTTACGTAATGCTCGGGTCAATCAAGGCGCTGCCGCCGTGGTTCGTCGTCATCGTCGCGATGCGCGACATTTTTATTGTGCTCGGGTTCGGGATTATCTATTACCTCACGGAAGAAAAGCTCGAAGCGCGTCCGACTTACATAGGGAAAAGCAGCACGTTACTGCAACTGATAACGCTTGCTGTGGCCTTAGCGACGCTTCACGAGCCGTTGATGCCTCGACTCATTCTGGATGGTCTGATCCTGGTCACCGCCGCGGCAACGATGCTTTCGGGCCTGCAGTATCTTTATCGCGGATTTGTATGGCTGCAGAACCAGCCGCCCGCGAACTCGTCCGGTCGATAGATTCGTGTTCCAAGATTTAAAGTCAATACATCGCGCAATCCGGCTCGATCAACCATGCGTGCGGATAATGTTCTGCCCCAGGCGCCAGCGCAGCACTTCGTTGGCGCCTTCGGTAATGCGCGAGCTACGGACCTGGCGATACCACCACTCGAGCGGCAATTCCTTCATCAGTCCAAGCCCCCCATGCACCTGTATCGCGCGGTCGACCACCCGGCCCGACATTTCGGTCGCCATGATCTTGACCATGTAGGACAGATTGCGCACATCCTGGCCTTCATCTTGCCGCCAGGCACACTCGTAAACCATCGACCTGACCGCATGCAGTTCCATGGCCGAGTCGGCGATCATGAACTGGATCGCTTGGCGGTCGGCGAGAGGCCGGCCGAAAGTCACCCGAACCTGAGAATACTCGATCATCATCTCGAGCGCCCGGCGTGCGATGCCCACCTGGCGCGCGCCATGACCCTTGATGCGACCCTCGCTGAGCCATTTTTGTGCCAGCGAAAAGCCGCCGCCAACCTCGCCTATGACGTTAGCCGCGGGCACCCGCGCATTATCGAAAAGGATCTGCCAGGGAGCCTCACCCATCATAGTCGGCCACTGGCGTTCCAAGACGACGCCGGGAGTTTTCAGATCGACGGCAAAACAGGTGATGCCGCCACGCGCGCGTTTCTCAGGATCCGTGACTGCCATGAGCTGCACGTAATCGGATCGACCGGCGGCTGTAATGAAGCGTTTGGTTCCGTTGATCACGAAGTCATCGCCATCACGGACCGCGCGGGTGCGCATGTTGGCTGGATCGCTGCCCGCGTCAGGCTCCGTCTGGGCAAAACAGAAACTAATCTCGCCGCGCAGCACCGGCTCCAGGAAACGTTTCTTTTGTTCATCGTTGCAGTGAAACAACACCGGCCGGACTTCCGGACCAAATAGCTCCAAGCCGCGATAGGGAAGCGACGCTGCGCGGGCGATTTCCTCGTGAATGATGCATCGAGGCAGGAGCCCGAGACCGGCGCCGCCGTATTCAGCCGGCACATCGAGCATCCACAATCCCATGTTCTTACATTTCTCCTGCAGGGGATTGAGCAGATGCTCGGGCATCGGTCCTTCGCTGTCGTGCCGGTACTCGCGCTCGAGCGGGATCAGCTCCTGATCGACGAAGCGGCGGACCGTGTTGCGCAAGACTTGTATCTCTTCAGGTAAATTGAAATCCATCGCGGTCCTTTCGTTGGGTGATGAGGGGAAGCTATGCGATGGAGCGCCTCGGGGTCAAGCGCTCCGTTCCATTTTAACTTTAGATAATTACATATTTTGCTTTAGTGTTCCGGAAGACCTATCTCCGCCTCGTCTGCTCCGATGTCGGCGGCGAGAGGTCTGAAGGAAAACTGATCGTTCGATCCGCGAAGCACCGTAGGTAAGGATGACTCACCGCTCGCTCACGCCATCAAGAAAGTGACTCACGCGAGTTGACGTATTTAGCTGCTGCATTCCATAATAAACTATTTTCGGGGCGGCCATCATGTCTCCAATAGCCAAAAAGAGCTGAGGCGATCGGCATGATGCGCGGCGCCGGCCATGGTGGGTCATCTATGAAGGAAATCGAGCCTAGCCACATAAAGCGACGCAGCAAGGTCCCGAGAGTGATCCGGCGCGGCGGTAAGGATCCCTGGGAATCCGTTTTGCACGCGCCGGAGGTCTTTATATTTTTTGAATTCGACGGCGTATTAACCGAGATTGCGCCTGCTCCTCAGGAGGTAATTTTGAGCGAAAGGCGGCGGCGCTATTTGCGCGATCTCGTATCGTCACCGAGTTGTTCGATCGCTATCGTGAGCGGGCGGCCCGTGGACGAATTGCGCAAGCTCGTCGGGCTCGATGGGGTCTTTTATGTAGGCTGCCACGGACTCGAGTGGAACGCGCCTGATGGGACGCGGTATACATCGTGGCCTCATGAGGTGGTGCTGGGTGCGTTGCAACTATTGAAGGAACAACTGCGCGATGCCCTGGTCAGCTTCCGGGGCGTTCTACTCGAAGACAAAGGGATTGCGCTGGCGCTGCACTACCGCAAGGCCACGTCCGAAACGGCTTTGACGGCACGAAAGGAATTTGTTCGCGCAGTTCACTGGTACCAGCAGCAAGGTGTAAAGCTGGAAATCATCGCCGGGAAAAAAGTCATCGAAGTCCAAGCCGCGGGCGCGAAAAAGGGCGATGCCATAACGCAGATACTGGCGCGGCGCACGCCGAATGCTATTCCCATCTATATAGGCGATGATATTGCTGACGATTCGGCCTTTCGCGCAATTGCCGAAACAGGCATCTCGATTCTAGTGACGAGGACGCCGCGCACAACCGCGGCAACGTTCTATCTAAGGGACCCTCGAGATGTATATACCTACGTGCGCTGTTTGAACGCCCTGCGACGGGGTTGTGGATGACGGCTTGCCGCTGCCGAACGACAAATCAATTCACGATGCAAGAAAAGGAAGTACCTGGGCTTTAGAAGCTGATGTTGCTGGATAAAGGCTTCCCGCGATTCCGGCGAGGAGCTGCTTTTCGCGGGTTGAAGTCCGTTCCGCGACGCTCCTCGCGTGCCGGTGCTGCTGACTTAGCGGCGGCTCTAGGCCAGTTCTTTTTTCCACTTCTCTTCGGTTTTCTTTCTTAGTTCGGGGCTCAGCGCATTTACCGGCGGGAATCGGTCGCGCCAGGCATAGGGGCGGCAGGCGTTTAGAATCGCACGGCTGTTGACGAAGTTGCCGGCATTGCGCTGGTCAGGATGCATCGCGGGGTCCAGCGGCGTGCTCCAGCAGCCGTCGATGATACTAATGGCGGTTTTCGGATCACAGCGCGTGGAGAGCGCCCAAATGACATCCTTCATGTCCGATGGATCGATGTCGTCGTCGACCACGATAACAAATCGTCCATGATAATTACCACCGCGGGAGCCAAGCGCGGCGATGCCGGCTTGCTGGGCGTGACCATGATAGCGCTGTTTGACCGAAATGATTATGAATGGCGCGCCGCCGGCGGCTGCCGAGCTGCCGATCGAACACCAGACACCTTTAATATCCGGAACATCGGCCTTTTCGAGGTAATTCCAAATTGCCGCCGCCCCGATGGGCACCCCAAAGGTAATGAAGGGCGGTTTCAACGGCGGGGCGCCGCATAGGATGGGATCGTTGCGGTAGTAAAGTTTTTTGACGCGGATGACCGGCTCCTTCGCTGCCCCATGGGCATAATATCCGGGCCACTCCCCGAATGGCCCTTCCATATGCTGCTCTTCCTGGGGCGGAGGAATTTCGCCTTCTATGGCGATTTCGGCCGTAGCGGGAATCGGCAAACCGGTCAATTCACCGCGGACGATATCGACAGGGGCGCCGCGCAAGCCGCCGCAATAGTCGAGTTCCGACATGCCGTAAGGCACTGATTGTCCGGCCACCAGAAAAAGCAGCGGGTCCTGACCAAAAGTGACGACGATAGGGCAGCTCAGTCCTTTGTCCCAATATTTTTCGCGCATAATGCGCGCGTGATGTCCTGGTGAGACGTAGATGCCCAGGGTATTTTCGCCGTGAACCTGGACGCGATAGATCCCGACGTTGACCCAACCACCTTCTTCGGGTTCCCGGGTGATCACGCAATCGGCGGTACCGATATAGCGGCCGCCATCCAGTTCATGCCAGTGCGGCGTGGGAAACATCGTCATGTCGATTTCCCCGCCGACTTTGACATTTTCCATTACCGGTCCCGCGGCCACGACTCGCGGCGGAATCGGTTTGACTCCTTTGAGTAGTTCTTTCCAGCGCGCGATAAGTTCCATCGGTTTAGCATCCGCCGGCATGCCCACAGTCAAGCCAGAACGCGCGGGTGTATTGATTAGGTTCGAAGCGACACGATAATTACTGGGATAGCCGGGGATCTGATCGAACAAGACCAGCGGCGAGGGTTCCTTGAAGGCAAACATCTCGGTCAGCGCGCCGATTTCCAGATTCCAATCTGCGCCATGAATCTCTTTAACTTGGCCGATCTTGCGCGTTGCGTCGATAAACTCGCGTAGGTCGTTGAACGGCATGTGGTTCTTGTGTCCTTAAGAGTTAAAGCACGAAGCTCACGAACAGCACGAAGTGACGAGTACAAGAAGAATAAAAAATGTCTGAACTCTTCCTGTCCTTCGTGCTCTTTCGAAAATGCACCGTTGGGGAGACTCTGTCAGTGCAGCCAGACCGCGAGATTTCGTCATTCGAGCATGGAACGCTGGAATCCAGGCTTGACACGGACGTCTTTGAACGCATCCTGCGAACCTGGATGCCGGCAATCCATGCCGGCATGACAAGTAGACAGCCCGTCGAACATTCGCGCGGGGTTGAGTGTACCTCTGTTTTCATGTTCTCGAGCCCAGCGTAGGATCATGGATCACTTCGTGGTGAGTCCCTTGTCTTAGAAGTGGCCCAATTGTTTGGAGTGGTGATAAATGCCGTCATGGAACATCGCGACACAATCGGCATTGGTCAGGCAGCAGTAAGCCGGACCCCAACCGGGGCGGTACCAGGTGTTGCCGTCTTGCAGCAGGCGTTCAAAAACCTTGCGCGCCACCTCGCCATGGGCCATGAGTCCGTCCAAATGTTCATGGAGATCCGCTTCCTCATGAACCGCGAAATAATGGAGATCGGCTTCCTTAACTCTGTACTTGCGAAGAAGCGCTTCGCGCCAGCGTCTTGCCCAATGGCCAAACATCTCCTCGTTTAACGAACGCGCCCACCATTCAATCATACTCCCTTCATAAACCAGACCTCGGGCGAATTCGGTGAGCGCACGGCACTCCGCGTACACTTCGCAGTGGACCATTTCATCGAGAGATACGCCGAAGGCTTCGCCCTGCTTAATAAGCACCTGGATATGCCCCGGAATGCTCGGATTGACCAGCTCGTCGCTGATCTTGCCGACGTAGGGAGCAAGCAGATCGCGATGACGCGCGAAGAGGCCCTGGTGGCGCTGATAAATGATTAAGTGAAAGTTGTTGATTTCCACCGGGTAGCTGTACCAGTTGCGCCAGAATAGTTTGATGGTTTCAAAAGGTAGTTTGCCGGCTTCCAAGTCGCGCATGAAGGCACCGCCGAAAACTTTTTCATTCCACCGCGCATACATGCGCTGCTTGATGGCATCGGTGAAATCCCTTGCTTCGGCAAGCGAAAACTTCCGACCAATCTC
>DATACQ010000308.1:0-2134 GCA_036258955.1 Binatia bacterium | reverse complement strand
GCCGTGATCGGGAAGTGCCACGGCATACATAGCGCGCAAAAACGAAGAAAGTCTTTTGGTCAACGCGCAGAATCGAATATACGCCGCCGCGTCCTTTCTAGAAAAGCGCCCGATCTCACCCGCGGCTTTTGCCGGGATGCTCGAAATGATCAATCCATTCTGGCCGCAGACGGGGGCAAAGATCAGGGGCTCGAGCGGGAGGATCTCGAGGCCATGTTGTCGCAGGGACAATTCCGCCACCACTTCGGGCGCTAGCGAGGCGACCAGATGCGCGCCGGTTGAAAACTTAAAGCCCGGATAGACCTCCTCGGTGGCGGCGACGCCGCCGAGTAAAGGGCGGCGTTCTAGAAGCAAGATTTTCTTGCCGGCTTTCGCGAGGTACGCGGCTGTCACGAGCCCGTTATGGCCGCCGCCGATGACAATTGCCTCGTAGTGTTGCATCGATCTCGCCACGCTTAAATCCCCCCTAACCTCCCTTGCAAAGGGAGGAACCACTGCGTTCACTCTCGCAGTCATCTCCCAGCCAACTATGGGGTTATTGATCAATAAACCGTCGCGGGTAAGTACGACAACCGCGATCCTCGATTACGGCTGCTGAAACAAGCGTCTCGCAGGCTGCTCAAGATACCAGAGGCGAGGCGCGCATCAGGTGTTTCGGGTTTCGCGTCTCAGGTTTCGGGTTTAAACTCGAAACACGAAACTCGGAACTCGAAACTGTGTCAGCGCATATGGGTCTTTTCCAGCGGCCTGCTATCGCCAATCCTTTAGGATCTCGAGTGCCGCCAATCTTCCGGAGGCGGCCATGACGCCGCCGCCGGGATGAGTGCAAGAACCGCACAGGTAGAGATTTCTGACCGGGGTTCGGTATTTTGCCCAACCCGGCACTGGCCGAAGGAAGAATAATTGGTCCAAGGTCAGCTCGCCCTGAAAGATATTTCCCTCGGTTAGCCCGAACTCTTGCTCGAGATCCCATGGCGTAAGGACCTGGCGGTGCAGGACGATGGATTTCAGATTAGGCGCATACTCGCTCAGGGTCTCAATGACAGTATCGCCAAGAGCCTCTCGTTTCTCGGGCCAGGCGCCCTCCTTGATATGATAGGGCGCGTACTGCACAAAAATGGACATGACATGTTTTCCCGCCGGTGCCATCGAAGGATCGAGCATCGAGGGCAGAATAATGTCCATGTAGGGGCGGCGCGAGAAGTCGCCGTATTTGGCATCGTCGTACGCGCGCTCGATGTAATCGAGGCTCGGGCTAATGGAAATGGCTCCGGCAAGATGCGGGCCTTCACCGGGCCATGAAGTAAAATCAGGCAGCGCGTCGAGAGCGAGATTGACCTTCGCCGATGAGCCGCGAATTTTAAAATTATTCACCTGTCGGACAAAGTCGCCATCGAGATGCTCGGCGTCCATCATTTCTAGGAATGTGCGCTTGGGATCCACGCCGGAGACAATGATCTTGGCGTGGTATTCTTCGCCGCCGCTAACGACGCCGTACGCAGTATGGTTTTTGATCAGCACCTGATCCACTGGGGATCTGGTTCTGATCTCCGCCCCATACTGGCGCGCAGCGTCGGCAATAACCCGGCTTATGGTTCCCATGCCTCCGCGCGCAAAGCCCCACGACCGGAATGCGCCGTCTAGTTCGCCCATATAATGATGTAACAGCACGTACGCGGTACCGGGCGAACGTGGTCCCATAAAGGTACCGATGATGCCGCTGGCCGACATCGTGGCTTTGAGCACGTCGGTCTCGAACCATTCATCGAGAAAATCCGCCGAGCTCATGGTCATGAGCTTAGTCAGGTCATACAGCAGTTTCTCTTCGAGCCCGCGAAACTGCTTGCCCACATGCGCCAAGCTCAGAAGCTCCTTGGGGCTCCAGGAGGTCGGTTCGGGAGGAACTAATCCGAGCATGGGTTTTACGGCCATGGCCATCTGAACCATCAGCTTGCCATACTCTTCGTAAGCTTCGGCGTCGGTCGGCGAGTGGCGCGCTATTTCACGCCGGGTGCGCGCGTGGTCGCCGCAGCGAAACAGGTAGTCACCGTTGGACATCGGCGTAAATGTGCTGTCCAGCGGAATGATTTCGAGCTCGTACTTCGGCAACTCAAGCTCGCGTATGACTTCCGGC
>DATACQ010000307.1:0-8451 GCA_036258955.1 Binatia bacterium | reverse complement strand
CCCGAATCAACGACGTGCCGCTTCTCTCGATCCACAGTGAAATCTCGGTGGCGCTGGCATCCAAAGAATTTTCGACCAGTTCCTTGACCACCGAAGCCGGTCGCTCCACCACTTCGCCCGCGGCGATGCGGCTCGCCATTTCATCTGAAAGAAGCTGGATTTTCATGCCGCCGTTTCTCTCGATTTGAAGGTCAACAGCCCACCAAAACTCGCCATTGACTCGCTATAACACACTCCGATAACGTATTTTCATGTAGGTAGGGACGGTTGGGACCGTCCCTTTCCGTACCGCCGGGAGGCCACATGAAAAATCGCGTCTGGGTTCCTATCTGCCTGTTGCTGCTTCTCCCCGCCGGATTATCAGCCGCCCAAGATTCCGACACCGTCGAAGCGAAGATCAAGACCCTCATGCTCGATCCCAACACTAAATCACCGGTGGTCATTTTAGAATCCATTACAGATAAACGGCTCTTACCCATCTGGATAGATATTGCCGAGGCTCGCGCCATTGCCCTGGAAATCGAGCACGTTAAGACACCGAGGCCACTGACCCACGACCTATTGCGCAACATTTTAAATCGTCTCGGTGCGACCCTGCAGCGCGCGGTGATCACCGAATTGCGGAACAGCACTTACTATGCGCTTCTTCACTTAAGACTGAAGGGCCAGGATTTGCAAATAGATGCGCGGCCCAGCGATGCGATGGCACTGGCGCTCAAGATGAACGCGCCGGTGTTCGTTTCGGCTCAAGTGTTTGCCACCTCCAAAGCTGCCCCAGCACCGAATCGAGTTGGAGAGGCGCAGCTCAAGCTCGGCGTTCAAGCCCAGGATTTAACTCCTGAGCTCGCTGCTGTTTTTGAGGCGGGAGTAAATAGCGGGGTCGTGATTGCAACAGTCGAAGAGGGCAGCCCCGCCGCCCTGGCAGGCATCCAGCGCGGCGATATCATCACTAAGGCAAACGATAATGCGATCAAATCAACGAGCGATTTGGAGGAGTTGATCCGAAGTACCAAACCTCCGGCAAAAATCAAACTCGAAGTTATGAAAAAAGGGAAGCCGGTTACGGTCCAGCTCGACTTGCCTTCGTAGTCATCTATTCGTCGATGCGATTTCTTACCCTCTCAGTCGTGACCTCAAGAATTGACAATTGAGGACCGAGATCGCCATCTTCGATCCTCGATCTTCAATCGTCGATTGCTATTCGATGAAGCTTTTTGGAGATCAGCGCCCGATGGCGGCCTACCGAGCATACATTCCTTGGCAAAATCGCGACCCAGTGTAACCGGAGGATAGTCGTTTCGCGGGTCTTGGGTCGAGATTGAAACCCGAGACCCGAGACTCTAGACCCGAGACTATCGATCGAAAATTCGAGCTATGCGAGCGGGTACATCCTTTTGGGATTCTCAGTCATAATCTTATACTTGATGTCTTTCGATACGTCTTCTCGTGCCAAGAATTTCTGGATATTTTCGCGGAATTCCGAACGCGGCTCATGGGGAAAATCGGTCGCACAGAACAGAATGTCGTCGCGCAGCAGGCTAGCGATTTCGGGAATGCCTCGATCCTCCAACTCGCAGTGAATAAAGATGCGGCCGCTTCTGAGATGCTCGGAGGGGAGCTTTTTGCACTCAGGAGCTTGGGTGCTGCGGTGCTCGTACTCCATATCCAACCGCTCCATTAAATACGGCACCCACCCGCAGCCCGCCTCCGCATAAGCAATGCGCAACTCGGGAAAATGATCAAACACGCCGCTGAAAATCATGCTCGTCATTTGAATCATTTGGCCGAAGCCATGGCTCAAGGTCCGTACTTCAATGAGCTTTTCAAAAGCGTCGAGGCCGATGCCCTCGGTCGGAGCAGCGTGCACGGCCAGCAACGCGCCCAATTCCTGCGCCGCTGCGTAAACCGGCTCATACCGCTGATCTCCTAACGGCTGCCTCAACCCCACGGCAGGAAGAACCGCGCCAACAAAGCCGAGTTCCTTCACCGCCCGGCGCAGCTCGCTCACCGCATCGGGAATGGACTGCAACGGGATCAGCGCCATGCCTTTGAGCCTCTTCTCGGGCTTGGTAAAGCATTCGTGAAGATAATTGTTGTAACCGGCTGCCACCGCGCAGGCCCAATCTTTGTCGCGCACCATACCGAAGGTCAGTCCCGCAGTCGGGTATAAAACAGACCAGGCGATCTCGTCTTCATCGAGGAATTGCTGCCACTCTTTCAGGCTGCCCTTGGCGATGTAGCGGCCTTTGCCATCGGCCACTCTCCGCGCCTGGCGGTGAAAACCGTCAAGGGCCGGGAAAAAAGAAAACGAGAGTAAATCCTCGCGCCCTTTGTACGGCGGCGGCAGAAATTCCAAAAGCTCGGCATCGCTTTCAACGACATGCCCGTCGGCATCGATGAAACCTTTTACTTTCGCCATCTCGAGTTCTCCATGCTAGGAAATGCGGGTCCCCTCTCGCCGTTAAAGGGTTACTGTTTCGGCAAAAGACTGGCTTTCAGCTTCTCCAGTAAATCCGTCGGCAGTTTGGAAAAGCCCGAAACGATCTCGTCAAGTTCTCTCCCGGGCACCGGGTTGGTGACAATATTCGATTTCTGGGCTTCGGCCAGGAACTCGGGACTTCTCATCGTATCATCAAATGCTTTACGCAAAATATCTACCAGAGGTTTGGGCGTCTGCGGCGGCAATGTATAGGCGTGTCCCAGTGCCGCTAGGTCCTGAATCCCTACTTTCAACAATTGGCGAGCCTCTTCGGTTTTGGCGAAATCTCCTGCGAGCGGCACTTTCGCAAGCTCCGAATGCGGTTTAGGCCCGACCTGTGCCAGGATATTCATGGATTCCAACTCCTGCCGCCAGGTCACCTTCTGGGTCTCCCAAGCAAGCCCGCAAGCACCGTCGATCTCTCTTTGGTTAGCGGCGAGCTTGATGTCTGCACCTCCTTTATACCCTTCAACAAGCTGGATAGGCAAACCAAGAGCGTCCTTGAGAATTCTTGCATCGTCACTTGGGCTCGTACCCGGTGCCATGCCTCCGAGCTTGATGGGCTTGGGCGATTTCACCCACTCGGCAAGAGTGGTGACGCCGCTCGCTCGGGCAACTATGCAGATGGGCGTCGGCCGCAGCGCTGAACCGATCCACTCGAACCGCGGTGCATCAAACTCAATCCCTTTCAACCCGAGGTACTGCTGCAGCGATAACGATCCATTCCAATTACCGATCGTCAAGCCATCCGGTTGAGCCCGATTGAAGAGATAGTTAACCGCGATCAATCCGCCCGCGCCCGTCATATTCTCAACGGTCACCGTGGGATTGCCAGGGACATGCCTGCCTAGATGGCGCGCAATCAGACGTGCGTACGTATCGTACCCGCCACCCGCGGAGTAGGCTTCTATGAGCCGAATCGTCTTACCTTTGTAAGATGGATCCTGAGCATGTGCGGGTTGGGACTGCAGTACGAATAGCAATGCAAACAGCAAATTTAAAGTGATAACCATCTACCCCCCATTATCACGGTACGAGGAAAAGTGGCGGCAGAGCGTAAATCCGAGGCAGACTGCTTCCAGCATGACAGCCGCGCGACGCTACGCGAATCTATGGTACGATCTTGACTAAGATGCTGCTGCATCTATCGTTAAAAACTCCGGCGTCCTACTTAGCGGTACAGGTTCTTTATAAAGCCGCTGGTCTCGAGCTCGCGCACGAAACGATCTTCTACTACTGAATCGATTTTCATTGATTCAATTTTCGGGTCATTTTCCGCCAGGATTTGCATTAAACTGCTGATCCCCTCACGCTTGATGTAGGGCGTCCGTTCGAAAAGTTCGGCGAAGAGCTGGTGCGTCTCTTCGAGGACTTTGTCGTCTTCCACGCGCAAGTACTTGCCGGTCTGGCGTTTGGCAAATGCTTTGTCGGTTTTAAAGCGGCGAATCCCTTCGATCACGCCGGCCAAAAACGGCCGGACTACGTGGCTGCTTTTCTCCAAAAACCCCGGCGTCACAGTGACGTAGGTGTAGGGATAAAAAATTTCGCGGGTTGCGAGATCCATCAGCTCGATAAAACCGGCGCGTTCAGCCTGAAGGTGAGCTGGGGGCGAAAGAGCCCCGATCTGACTTCCCCCACTGCGAAGGGCTGCGAGCACGTTGGGAACACTGCCGACTTGAAGAATGGTCGCGTCTTTTTCGAAGGATGGAGCCCAGTGCTTCAGGAACAAGCGCGCGGAAAAATCCGTGGTAGTCCCGAACCTAGTAATTGCGATGCGTTTGCCGCGAACGTCTGCAGGAGTTCTGATCTGCGGCGACGCCATGATCTTCATGACCATCCGGTTCAAAGTTCCCGCAACCCCAACAACGGATCGCCGCTGCAGATTGGCGTTGATGAGCGCCGGACCGCCGCCGATGCCGAAGGAGATTTCGCCAGCAAGCATCGATTGGAAAAGTTGCGCCGTGCCGCCCACATAAACCAGATCGACCTTGAGCCCATGCTGGTCGAAGTACCCACCCTCTTTCGCGGTCCACAGCCATGCCATCGAACCGCTCATGGCGGAGTAGCCCACCCGGATGCGCTGCTCTTGCGCAGAACCGTCGATCGGGACTAACGCAAGTACTATTGCCGAGATCAAAACAAATAGACCGATGAACGAACACTTCGAATATCTCATTTATGTTCCCAGGAGTGTGTGTCCGAAGTCAGCAAGTTAAACTGTACTGTTGCCTATTGACTATTGCCTACTGGCTATTGCCTATGGCCGTTGTCTGCCGCTTTACTCCGCAAAGTAGCTGTCCCAGTTGTTCTTCACCTGCTGCCACACATCTTCGGGAGGCAGCGCCAAACCCTCGGATCTGAAATCCTTGCTCTTGGTCGCATCGACAAAGAGTTTGGCCGTGACCCCTTCAGGCGTTGCAGACGGGTCGAGTCTCAAGCCAAATGTGTTCGGAATGACGAAAATATCTTTGTCCGCCTGAACGCGCGTGGCGATTGCCCACTCGACTTCCTCGGGACTCATGATATCGATGTCATCATCGAACACAAAGATATGCTTCATCCGGCTTCCTTTCACACCCACCGCGGCTGCGAGTATGTTGTTGATCATGCCCGGCCGTTTTAGCCGTTCATCCACCTGGATGTAGCAGTGAAAAATGCCAATACCGGCCTCGCTGCAATACACCTTCTTGATCGCCGGGTGCCCGGGTTTCAGTTCATTGTAAACTTGCACCGAGGCCGTGACGCTTTTTATAACTCCTTCTTCGTTGATCCCCTTGCATAGGTAGAAGCCATGATAAAGGGGACTCTTGCGCATGGTCATACACTGCACCGTCCAGAGTCGTTCGCGTATAACCGTTCCCACCGAATAGCCGCAAAACTCGCCATAGGGACCCTCGTCGCCGATCTCGGGCGGAATGCTTACCTGTCCTTCAAGAACGATTTCGGCAGTGGCGGGGACTTCGATATCAACGGTCTCACAGCGCACCATCTCCACCGGTTTTTTTCGTAACGCCCCGGCAATCGTGAACTCATCGACGTCGATGCCCGGAACGAATTGCGACGCGAGGAAAATCGATGGATCACTGCCGATGACTACAGCGATGTCGAGCTTTTTTGCGCCGCGGAATTCTGCGGCCTTGTAATATTCATATCCATGATGGCCCGGACTCAGGCGCAAGAAAGTCTGATTCCGATTGGCGTACATCATGCGGTAAACGCCGAGGTTGCGGCCGTATTCCGGATCCTTAACGATGACCAGCCCAGCGGTGATGTAAGGGGCCTTTTCAGTTTTGTTCCAGGTGATCCAGGGCAAACGGTTGAGATCGACGTCTTGGCCTTTGAGAACGATTTCTTTGCACGGCCCGTCAGCGACGATCGTCGGTTCAATGGATTGCTTGGTGCGCTCCATCACCTCAGCAAAGAGATCTGTTTCATCCGCATCGATGGCGATGGCGATACGTCTGAAAGTGCCTAGCAGTTCGGTCGCAACCGGCATGGAGCAGCCGCGGACTTTTTCGAAGAGAAGCGCCTGCCTGCCTTTCTCATGGATGGTTTTGCAGATCGCCCCAACTTCATATTTGGGGTCCACCTCTTTGCGCACTCTGGCCAGCTCCCCCGCTTCATCCAACCTCCTCACAAACTCGCGCATATCTGAAAACGGCATGATGATCTCCTTTTACTAGAATAAACTTTGCCAGCGTTCAATTCGTTCAAATAGTTCAAATCGTTCAAAACGTTTAACCCGCACGTTTCGAACACCGGCCGGCGGAATTGAAGTGCTCCGCGCTTAGGGTAACTAGTTTAGTACTGTGGTGTCTCTAAAATTCGCCATGTAAATCGACCGTCATTCCGGGCGAGCTGGCGAAAGCGAGACCCGGAATCCAGCGTCGGGGCGGGTTTGAAACCCGCCCTACAAGATTTCCGCTTCCGTCCCTCGCGCTGGCGTGACTGATCGATCCTGTTCAGCCATCCGGACAAATCGCTCGGCATTGCAAAAAAGTCATGAACTGAAGGTTGCGGTCTGACTAGCATTCCCCAGCGACGGACCTCCACGCCCGCGGGAATGACAAGATGGGACTCCGGACTTTTAAACGAAGTTGGTTCCAGGACCTAGTTCTCACTGAAAGCCTAAGAATGCATTGACGGTGCTCGGCATAAACGGAAATTTTATTTATTCTCTTTTTATTCCGTTCGTCCTGAGCATTGTCGAAGGGCGAACGGGCAATTTTCAGTGAGAACTAACTAAACACTTCTTTCCATTTTGTCTTGATCTGGTCGCGGTACGCTGGGTCGATCGAGTGCACCTTGGGGTATTTCTCGCGCCACGCAAATGGACGACAGGCGTCGATGATCGCGCGGGAGTTGATAAAGTCACCAGCCGTCCTTTTTTCCGGCGAAAGGCGCGGATCGATGGGACTGCTCCAGCAGTTCCTGGCGATCTCGATGCTGGTCTCTGGATCGCAACGTGTGCAAACCGCCCACATAACGTCAGCCATATTCGCCGGATCGATGTCGTCATCGACTAGCACGACAAAGCGACCAAGATACCCACCTTCTCTCGCGCCAAGCGCAATGTGCGCCGCTTGCCGCGCATGACCGCCATACCGTTGTTTGAGCGAAATCACCTGGAAGAATCGCATCCCCCATTCCGCGAGCCAGACACCTCTAACGTCGGTAATACCGGCCTGCTCGATCTCGTTCCAAAGGCCCGCGGCGCAAAAAACCAGAAAAAGATAGCTGGATAAAGGATAACTCTTGAAATCGGGCAGCACCGTTAGGATCGGATCGTCACGATGGTAAACCGACTTGACGCGAATCAGCGGAGACGGGCGCGTACCGGAAGCGTAGTAGCCGGTCCACTCGCCGAAAGGCCCTTCCATTTCCGACTCGAGTTCGGGCGGCGGAATTTCTCCTTCGAGAACGATGTCTGCGAGCGCGGGAATCGGCAGTCCCGTCATCTCCCCTTTGATGACCTTGACCGGCGATTTTTGAATATGTCCCGCATAGTCGTATTCCGACGTACCCCATGGCAAACCGAGGCCCGAAACGGCAAAAAGCACCGGATCGATGCCGCATACCAACGCCACCGGGCAGCTCTTGCCTTTTTCCCAGTACTTCTGAGCGATCAACCGGGTCTGCTTTCCCGGTGAGACATAAAGTGATACGCGCTGCTCATCGAGAATTTGCACACGGGCCGTTCCTAGGTTGACCCAACCTGCATCCGGATCTTTGGTTATAACGGCGTCGGCAGTTCCGAGATATCTTCCGCCGTCCTCGCGGTGCAGCTTGGGCGCGGGGAAATGCAACACGTTGGCTTCCTTGCCGGTGAAAAAGTTTTCCTGAATGGCCCCGGTGTCCTGCAATATCGGCGGCAGCGGCGTGACGGACTTTAGGTCCTCCTTCACGGCGGCCACGAGCTCGACGCCTCTTAGAGCTGTCGGCAGGCCCAAAGCCAACGCGGTCCTCGACTGCGTCTGAAACATATTGGTCAGGATACGAAATCCCCTCGGGTAACCCTTAATGTCTTCAAAAAGCAGTGCCGGCGGATTGGGTTCTGCTCCGGAAATTTCCGTGATCGCGCCAACCTCTAGATCCCAATCGGCGTTGTAGACTTTTTTGAGCTCGCCGAGCTTTTCCGTCCCGCTTAGAAAATCTCTCAAATCAGCCATACTCCCGGCCTCCTCAGAACTGTTGAAGCTTACGTGCAGGTCTTTTTCTGTCATTCCGAACGCAGTGAAGCGGAGTGAACAATCTCGGCCGAGAAGCTTTGTTGCTCTGAGACTGCATCATGATGTCATTCTGAGGCCCTTCGACCGACTCAGGATAAACTCCGCCGAAGAATCTCGTCTTCGTATCACCTTGAAGATGCGAGATGCTTCGCTTTGCTCAGCATGACACCTCCGTCGCACAGCATGACAGAAAATTGCGCGGCAGCGTATTTCACATCGAGTAATCTCTATTCTTTGATGACT
>DATACQ010000306.1:0-3387 GCA_036258955.1 Binatia bacterium | reverse complement strand
TCACGTGGACCGCAAAGTCGCTTTCCATGAAATCGCCGATGATCGGCTTGCCACGGAAGTGGCGAAAGAGCTGGGCTATAGGGTGCCGTAGGACGGCAATCGATGTTAGATTCCGCATTGGATCGAGAAAAGCTCTAAGACACTGCGGCAATCGGTCGGCGCGAAGCTTCCTTCTCTTCGGGGAGGCTTGTCGCAATGTCATTCTGAGCCGCAGGCGAAGAATCTCAGATTTCCAGTAAGGGCAGGGCATGCCGTGTCCCTACAATCCGAGATGCTTCGCTATCGCTCGGCATGACACCGGGCACCGTTAACGGATTACGACACAGTCTCCTCGGAGAAGGTAAATCGCATCGGGCGTGCGTTGTAAATAAGCTACCTTGAGATTAGCTATGACTGATTCAGCCTTCGACATCCTCGTTGCCGGCGCCGGCCTGGCGGGCTTCACGGCCGCCGTGCGAGCGGCGGAGAGCGGCGCCAGCGTTCTACTGATCGACAAAAGCACGGGCGAGTTGGGCGATGGTAACGTTCTGATGGCTTCAGGCAGCCTGCGTGCGGGCGGGAAAAACCCGCGCACTAATCCTTCAGAGCTCTATGACTTTGTCATGTCGGAAGGTGTCGGCTATCCCGATCTCGTGAAAGCGTGGTCGGAAACTTGCGGCCGGGCACTAGACTGGCTGGAGAGCGCGGGCGTCGCACTCGAAGAGACGGCGCCGGGGAGAATATGGCTGAAGCAAGAGAGCGAAATCTCGCTAGCCCCCGTCTATAAGAAAGATGTTGGCAGGCGCGCGGTGGCCGCGCTGAAAGCGCGTCTGGAGAAACTCGGCGGCTCTTATATGAATAACACTGAAGCGATCGCACTCGCTCACAAGAATGGTACCGTCGATGGAATCGCCGCACGCCAACGAAATGAGTCTCTCGAACTTCGAGGCCGGGCCACTATCCTATCCACCGGCGGCTTTAGCGCAAACCAGAGACTGCTGAGGAAATACATCGGCCGCAAAGCGGACCAGTGCAAATTGCGGGGCTCGGCGCAAAATACCGGCGATGGGCTGCGTATGGCTTTGGAAGCCGGCGCGAAAGCGGTCAATCTACAGTACTTCTACGGCCATCTGATTTCGCGCAAAGCGCTGATAGATGATCGTTTCTGGCCGTATCCGCGGTTGGATTGCTTTGTCGATGAGGGCATTCTAATCGATCGCGACGGGCGGCGCTTCGTCGATGAAGGGCGAGGCGACGTCGCCGTTACTAATGAATTAGCACGTTCCCATGACCCTACGGGCGCCACTTTGATCTTCGACGCTGAATGCTGGAATGCTTCCAAAAACAATCCCGCTTCGACTTCGCTAAAGATTCCGGCGCCCAATCCCTGGCTGGCCGACAATGATGGGGAAATTTTTTCCGGCGCAACAATCGCCGGCCTGGCTACCGAGCTCCGGGTCAACGCACAGCAGCTGACGATCACCATTGAGCAGTACAACCTCGCCGTCGAATCGAAGCAGCACGCTTCACTGCCCCTACCCCGCAGTGGAAGACCTAAACCATTACGGCCCCCCTACTATGGTCTGAAGGTCGTACCAGGCATTACATTCACGATGGGCGGCATCTTAATCGATGGGCATGGCGCGGTTTTGGATGTGAACGAAAATCCAATTCCCGGGCTGTTCGCCGCCGGTGACGCCATCGGCGGGCTCATGGGCGGGTACCGTGGCGGCTACACCGGCGGCTTAATGCAGGCCGTTGTGACCGGTATCCTGGCCGGAGAAAATGCCGCTAAATTTGGAGCATAGAAGATGAGGTGGGATGAGTGCCTTAAGGAATCGAGCAGCGAGCGTGAACAATCGAAGATCGTCGTTTATGGAATGCCATCGATCCTCGACA
The DNA here is from genome assembly GCA_036258955.1 of Binatia bacterium. Taxonomy (GTDB): domain Bacteria; phylum Desulfobacterota; class Binatia; order UBA9968; family UBA9968; genus DATACQ01. Next base: position 1,509 of record DATACQ010000306.1, on the reverse strand, counting down.
GTCGGTTATGCGCCCTCTTCGCGATAAAGACCCAGGGCTTCGGTCGATGGCTGGTCGCTGATTGAAAATAAGATTGCGTCTTCACCATCCAGGTTCTCGTGCGAGTGCCACTGCCATGACGGCACGACGAAGATATCGCTCTTTTCCCAGTTGAATTCGTTGGCTGAGACTTTGGTCAAGCCCCGGCCGCGGAATGCATAATAAACGGTCGTGCTCGTATGCCGGTGGGTTTTGGTTCTTTCTCCCGGACGGAGCAGCTGAATTGAGCATGAGCAAGTCGGTAGCGTATGCCCCCCATCCACCGGGTTGGCATATTCCAAGATGATCCCATCGTAAGGATCGCCGGCGCTTTCTTTCAGCGCCTTTAAGCTTGCCTCGGTCTCCCCCCAAGGGTAACGGTACGGCGGAGCTTGAAACTGGTTCTTGAGCCAGCTTGGACGCGCATGGGAGAAAATTTTCGAGGAATAGCTGTCGGGTTTTTCGATGGGCTGCTGTTCCTTGCTGAAGTTTTCCTGAATCATCGCGCCAAAGTGAGTCACGAGGCGAACGTCCAACCCGTCCAGCCATATGACCGGCTCGGTGGAGCCGTTGAAATGATCATGCCAGGTCCAATTGGGGGTGGTGATGAAATCCCCTTCAAACATCGGAAAGCGTTCGCCTTCCACGATCGTATAAGCGTTCGGCGTGCCCTTAACGATGAAGCGGATCGCCGCCGCCGTATGACGATGCGCCGCCGCGATCTCACCGGGTTTCACCAGTTGCACAGATATATGCACCGTATTGGTCATGCCGGCAGCGAGGCCCGGATTTCTCATCTGGATTGTGCGTCGTCCTGCCTCACCGGTGGTGATCAACTCACCTGACCAGTTGAGCGCTTGCAAGATCTCGTTGCCCTTCCACAGCCAAGGCTTCACCGTCTGTGACCATTCCTGGTGCTCCCAGTGGCCTTTGAGGTTCCTTTGTTTCATCCATTGGCCGAGCTCTTGCAGATCCATACGTCCTCCGGTTCAGCGCTCGCGCAGTTCATCGCGTTGAGATTTGCATACAAACGCCGGCTTGCGCTGTCAACAGATTAGTTTCGGTTTTCCACTTCGACTTCACTTCACAACGGAACTTTTTCAACTCTGCACACTGCCGCTACTCCATAACTTTCTTCATGGACCCGATGACGTCGGCCGGCTGTGACATAACTTCCTTGGCCAATTCTTCAATCTCGTCGCCAGGGATCAACTCGGGCTGCAGCCCGTGCTTTTTTGCTTCCGCGGTGAGCTCTGGACTGTCCAGAGCCCTGGCGTAGGCGGCGCGCAAAGTTTTGACCTGCTCCGGTGCGATTCCCGGCGGCCCAAACATCGGCGCGCTACCGAAGTCTCCTGAACCCAGCATAACCGCTACCAGTCGCCGGTAATTTTCCGCTGTCTTATACTGCTCCATCAGCTCAGTAAACAGCGGTGTATCCGCGAGCCGCGGATCGCGCTTCTTTCCGCCCTGGACCAACACGCGGACCAGGTT
>DATACQ010000305.1:0-3300 GCA_036258955.1 Binatia bacterium | reverse complement strand
ATTCGCGCAGCGGATGCGGGTCGACGATCCGGAAACCGTAAAGTCCACGTATGAATACTTTGCGCCGCGATTTTCGCTGCCGCCGCGCGTGAATATGAGCGGCGTGCGCGACACGCTCAATTTCTACGCCGAGCAGAACCCCGACTTCAAGAACCGCAAGCCCGAGGAATTTGTCGATCACTCCATTTTGGACGAGCTACAGAAGGAAGGATTTTTCAAGAGATTCGGGCTGTAGTTAACTTGATATTCCGAGGTTACCTGTAAGGAGCAACTTCTCCGCCGCCACCACACTAAGCTGTGCCTTCTTGTATCTGTTCCAATCGATCCAGCCCCCACCTGTTTCCTCCCCCGCGACGCGAGGGAGGAAATGAGGAGGGGAATTGAACGCGTTGAACGCTTACTTCAGAGTCGTCGCTTGTTGATGAGTTTTCCTCAGCGGGTGGATGTTTGTACAGTTTCCGCGACCGGTTTCCCGTACATTTTGAAACCGCCGAAGCCATACTCTCCGATCCACTTATTTGTGTCAGCGTCGAAAAGATCGATGAGCATAAACTTTTCCGGATGGCCGGCAAGATAGCTTGAGTAGGTATCTACAAAACGTTCTTGGCTCTGGGCGTCCGCGCGGTGAAAGCCGTCACCCAGATAGAGTCTATGCGGCCGCCGGCCAGCGTCCAGGCGCATCCAGTACTGGGAACCTTTCGGCCCTAGCGTATCCAGCCATCTTTTATACTGGTCGATTTTGGCCTGGCGCGCTTTAAATTCATTGCCCCAGGCCGGCCGGGCTTGTTCAAATCCGGAAAGGAACATAAGCACGCCGAGAACGAATTTCTTCATCGACTCCCTGCGTTCGTTTTGTTTGCTTACCGGCGCGGTCACGGCCTGACGCACTTTGATCTCACTGGAGGTTGCCGAGGGGATCTGAACGATTCCAGTCCAGAAAAACATGAGAACAACCACGACTAATGATCTCATGGAATTTCCTCCTTCAGAGTTTGCGGGTAGCTAACGCAAGGCTACGACCATGGCGCAGGAACTCCGAGCGAGCTGCGAGGATTGGCACTAATGGGCGTTCGGGGATTGCTTTTGTCATCTAGTGGAACGCAAGTGCAGATCTGCGCCAGTGACACAAAATGAGCGATTACGGGATGCCGCACTCACTTGTGCACAATTTTGCCGACCTTCGACGAAAGTGGGCCGAGGAAGGGGAGTTGGGGAGACAAGGAGAGAGGGGGATAGGGAGACAAGGAGATCGGTCCTTGTCTCCTCCTCGCCTTATCCTCCTTGTCTGTGTGTGCGGGGCTTCTCTGCTGTTCCTGCTTACGACGTCGCGCCCCTAGCCGTGGTTTCTGCGGTCACAGACCGCATCGATCAGTGCCGGCCTGCCTTTCTTCACTTGCTCGATGGCGCGTTTGAGGGGGGCCTTGAGGTCGTCACCGTTTTCGAACGGCCCTTCGGCATACCAGCCCATCGATTTCGCCAGGCCGGCGAAATCGGGATCCGGCCCGTATAGATCCATGCCGATGTGCGCGCGATTGGGATCGGTGCCGCGGGTTCTGGCGAGCACTAGCTGATGGTTCCAATCGTTGTAGTAGGCGCGGTTGTTGAACATCACGATGAGCATCGGGATCTGGTACTTTGCCGCGATCCAAAGGGCACCCGCATCGAACATGAGATCGCCGTCGGGCTGAAGATCGACGACCAATCGTCCCGTGCCTTTACTTGCGAGCGCAACGCCCAGAGATAAGCCGATTTGGGTGCCGGTGCCGAGCTCGCGGCCGCCATGAGAGTACGAACGATCGAAGTTCCAGAGCTTGTGACCCCAGCTGCCAAGATCACCGGCGGTGAGGACCCAGTCTTCTCCCTTGATCGCTTCCCACACCTCGAGCGCCAGGCGCGGCACCGTCATCGGTTTCGAGTCCCAGTGTTCCTCTGCCTGCTTGCGCCATTTGGCGCGCATCTCCGCGTGGCGCTTCCCGATCTCCTCGGCGCGCCTGGCGATCTTTTCCTTAAGCCCCGCTGTGTTGGCGATGCGCTCCTTGAGCAGCTTTGTTAGCTGCGGCGCGGCGATAACCGGATCGGCCATCATGCGCTGGTGCGCGTAAAACGGCCGAGCGTAGTCCATTGACCATTTGCTGATCTCGACATCAGTGAAACCGATGTCGATCCACGTGGCGTTTGGCTTGACCTTGCTGACCACAGTGCGAGTTGCGATATCGCGCACATGGGTCGGCTTTTCGAAGTCGGCGATATCCAGAGTGAGCACCACGTCTACGTCTCCGTAGCAGCCGTCCGGGTCCATGGTCAGGTTGAGAGGATGATCGCTGGGGAAGTTTAGCCGGGAGCCGACGTCCCACACCGACGCTCCCAGCGTCTCGGCCAGCTCGATGACGTGATTCCACCCATGAGGCGGCCGCGCGGCAAAGTCGGCGATAATCGCCACCCGACTGGCGGCTGCCAATGTATCGGCGGCCTTCGCCAGGGCTGCGGGATGAGCCGCGGGTGCCGTCGGCACATCGCTCGCGCCCCGAGGCGGCATCTCTACATCATGGTCCAACTCCGCTTCTTGCAGCCCGGCATCATAAACCATGTAAACCGGCCCCTGCCGCGCGCTCATCATAACTGAATAGGCGCGCGCGAACGCGCCCGGCACGCCGTCCACCGTTGTTGGCTGGTAATCCCATTTAACGAAATTGCGGATGGCTTCGCCCTGGCCGTTGGCTGTGTGAATCCAGTCAATGAACGGCCGGCGCTTGGGCTCCGCCATCGGGCCGGTTGCTCCAATGATAAACACCGGCGCGCGGTCCAGGTACGAGTAATAGATGCCCATGGGCGCGTGCAGCAGTCCGACTAGATTGTGCACGATGGCGATCATCGGCTTTCCGGTGGCGCGGGCGTAACCATGGGCGATCTGCACGGCAATCTTTTCGTGCTGGCACAGCAGCATCGGCGGGTCGTTTTCACCGTAGTTCACCAGCGAATCATGCAACCCCCGATAGCTCGCTCCAGGATTAAGGGCGATGTACTCGAAGCCGTAGCGCTTGATCATGTCAACGATGACATCGGACTGCCATCGCCGAGCGGATTTTTTGATATCTTCTTTTGCCGCTGGTTTTGCCATCTAACGTTCCTCCTCAAATCTTGAGCGCGCTGCCGCGCGCGTTCAAAGTTTCAAATGTTCAAAGTTCAAGGCTCGGATCAAGCGGCGGAGCCGCAATCAAGATTTCGCAATCGAATTTTATAGTAGCGCAAAGACGCCGAATGGTTACCCGCATTGTTCATGGTCCGGTGAAAACTTCCGGA
>DATACQ010000304.1:0-2043 GCA_036258955.1 Binatia bacterium | reverse complement strand
ATTTTGGAAAAGCTACTGCGCCGACTCTTAACGAAAGATTCGGAACGCCGCGCACAGTTCGAGCGCTTTGTCGCCTCCCACCCTCAGGCACGTGACTATGCCGCATTCCGCGCCAAAACGGACCGGGAGCGATCGACGTGGCAAAACTGGCAGGAGACGGCCCGTAACGGGACGCTGCGGCGGCGCGATTACCGGGAAGCAAACCTGCAATATCATCTTTACGTACAATGGCTCGCCGATGAACAGATGCGCGATGTCGGAAAAAAGGCAGCTGAAGGCGGTCCGGCGCTCTACCTCGATTTTCCCGTCGGCGTGAACCGCGATGGTTACGATGTCTGGCGTGAACGTGACGCGTTCGCTTCGGAGATCAGCGGCGGCGCGCCGCCGGACGGTTTTTTTACGCGCGGGCAAAACTGGGGATTTCCGCCGCTCCATCCCGAAGGCCTCCGGACCCAAGGCTACCGATACTACATCGATTGCCTGCGCCATCACTTAGGCTATGCAAAGATGCTGCGCATCGACCACGTTATGGGGTTGCATCGCGCATATTGGGTACCGGCCGGCTTTGCCGCGAACGAAGGCGTCTATGTTCGTTATCCCGCCGAGGAATTTTATGCCGTCCTCAGTTTGGAATCGCACCGGCATCAGGCGCTCATCATTGGTGAGAACCTGGGCACAGTACCACCGCACATTAACCTGGCGCTCGAGCAGCACGGTCTGCGCGGCATGCACGTGAGCCAATTCGGCGTTCGCCCCGATGCTCACCAAGCCATGGAAAACCCGCCGCGCCGGGTTGTCGTCAGCCTCAATACTCATGATACGGCGACGTTCGCCGGGTTTGCGAGCGGCGAAGACATCGATGATCGCGTAAAACTGGGCCTGATGACCGAAGCAGACAGCGTTCCGGAGCATGATTATCGCGCGGCTCAGCGAAACGCGTTGAGCAACTATCTGGGCCTGGGCGCCGGGGATGGAGGTGGAGAGAGTTCGACCCAGGCTCTACTCGAGGCCTGGCTTTCAGCCTTGGCGCGCAGTGAAGCCGAACTGTTGCTGATCAACCTCGAGGATCTCTGGCTCGAACCGTTACCGCAAAACGTGCCGGGCACCTGGGACGAACGGCCCAACTGGACACGTAAATTGCGCTATTCTCTGGATGAGATCCGGCGCATGCCCGAGCTACTCGAGTTGTTGAGAAGATTAGACGAGACTCGAAAGAATGCGAGGTAAGATAGTTGACGACTTCTAGCCAGTCTTTAAGCCTGCTGACAGATAACGACCTTTACTTGTTCAATGAAGGCAGCCACTTTCGCCTTTATGATAAACTCGGCTCCCGCCTGGTAAATCACGACGGGGCTCCGGGCGCTTTCTTTGCCGTCTGGGCGCCCAACGCCAACCACGTCAGCGTCATCGGCCAGTTCAATAATTGGGAGAAAGGCCGCCACCAACTCCGGCCTAAGGGTAACTCGGGCATATGGGAGGGTTTTCTTCCGGACGTCGGCAAAGGCACGCTGTACAAATATCACATCGGCTCGCGTTTTGGGGGTTATCGCGCCGATAAAGCCGACCCTTTTTCAGTTTTCAACGAGATTCCGCCGAAGTTCGCCTCCATCGTGTGGGATCTTGATTATCACTGGAACGATAATCAATGGATGGCCGAGCGGCGCCAACACCAGGGCCTCGATAAACCCATGTCGATTTACGAAATGCATGTCGGCTCCTGGCGCAGGATAGTTGAAGAAAACAACCGATCGCTTTCGTACCGCGAGATGGCGCACGATCTCGCAAATTATCTTCGCGACCTGGGTTATACGCACGTCGAATTCCTTCCCCTCATGGATCATCCGTTTTTCGGCTCGTGGGGTTATCAGATCACCGGCTATTTCGCTCCCTCGGGTAACTACGGCACCCCGCAAGATCTCATGTTTCTCATCGATACCTTGCACCAATACGGTATCGGCGTGATTCTGGACTGGGTACCTTCTCATTTTCCCGCCGACGAACACGGTCTGGCTTTTTTCGACGGCACCCATCTCTATGAGCACG